>PWQF01000298.1 GCA_003556865.1 Elusimicrobiota bacterium
ATAATCCAAGTCCGAGGTAGAGGCGTGAGCGGAGCGGCGGAGAACCTCTTCTCCCGGGCCTGGCGGCGGGACGGTAGGGAGCAGCGGCTACTTCAGGAGCAAATTTATTCATATATAACTCGGGATTATCAACTGTATTAACCCTGAGAAGAGAGGCCTGGGGATGCGTTGTCAGCGAGGCCGGCTGGGCAATTATGCCGGCTGAATCGGTAAAAGGCCTGTAATCATTAAAGTAACCGTTAGCCCTGCTCATCTGCTCTAAAAGGGATATACGGTCAAAAATGAAACAGCCCCGGTCTGTTTTTACTGAATGAAGGTGAGGGCTTATCCCTGAAAGCCAGTCATTAAGTTTTTCATTGTTGGGGAAATCAAAGATCTCGCTTAGGGGCCTTATACCCGCTATTACCGCCTTAATATCCGGGGTTAAATCTAACTCCCCGGGTTTGCTCTCCCGGACCCCTGCATAATTCTCCGCCCTGCTCTGGGCCAGGGCCATCATAAGCTCTTCCGAAGAAGGATCCAGCAGCTTTGCCCGCCCGGAACTGTCTATTCCTATGTCGAGCCGGAAAAATTTTTCACCGTAGGATATAACCTGAAGAACTTCCATATCACCGCGGCTGTATACCTCGCCAAGGGCAAAATTAAATTTCCCTCCATTCTTTTTATAATTGCGGTACCAGTTTTGAAGTTCCGTTCCCAGCCGGGAGCTCAGACCTTCCATATCAGGAACATATTCCTGCCTGCTGCTGTCCCACTGTATGTACTCTCCAACCTTTCTGGCCAGAACCCGGTTTTTAAGCCATAGCCTCTGCAGGAATGAGGGAAGCTTCAGGGTTTCAGAGACAATTTTGTCATAATCAAGCGATTCTTCCCCCCTGAGCAGGTTATAGTAAATTTTCATATCCTCTTCGGAATGGGAAGTCACCCTGGGGTTTATTGCAATATAGGAGTAACCTTCTCTTTTAAGAAGTTCTGTAATCCCGTCCATATGAAAGCCGCCTATTATCATGGCGCACCTGTAATCGGTTAATCCCACATTATTTTCCAGGCTGTCAAGAAATATCGAGTCCCTTTTCCGGGCCAGGCTATAAAACTGGCTCATCTGGCTTACATAAGGCGAGAGGCGGCCCAGAAGGCTGTCCATTTCGCTAAAACCGCGCAGGCCGGCTCTCTTCAGGGAAGTAAATTTTTCTTCAAAAACCGGCGAATTTCCCTTAAATCTTTTAAGCTCCTGGCTGGATATCTGGTTAAGCATAAATTTTACCAGAAGCTGTATATGGTCCTTTACCATAAAAATATCCTCTTCCTCGGAGCTGCGGCATAAGCCGTAGGAAATTTCCCGTATAACCTTTTCTTCATCACTTATAAGCGTATTTGTATTTACGCTTTCAGAAAGTCTTAAGGTCTGCAGATAATTACGAAGGTTGCTGTAAGAGGGATCCCTATCTATCCTCTCTACCATTTCCCTTTTTATATGCCGCGGGTTGCGCATCATCTGCCTGAATCTCCCCGCCATTCCTTTAAACCCCATATCTTTTTCAAGTTTATTTACAAGCTGCAGGTATTCCGATTCAATCCTCCTGTAATTAAGCTTTCCCTGACTCCGGGTAAGCTGCATATACCGCCTGTATTCCGGGGAAATGCTTCCAATGTTTTTTTCAGCCCTTTTACTCCAGCCTTCCAGGTACCCGTGAAAAGTTCCGGGTTCAATATCTCCCTGCCGGTAGAGACTTACGTGGGTATTGAAACGTCTTAAATCAGAAGAAAAATTTCTGTATTCAACATCTCTCACCAGCGATGTAATTCTCTCCAGGTAACCTATAAATTCTTCCCTGCTGTTTATGGAGGAGACCAGAAGATCGGTATTGCGCCTGTAAACCTCTTCATCCTCGATACCTATAAGAAGAGCGGAAGATTCTCCGTTTAGGGAAGCATAACCTTCTACGCCGCTTACCGCCCCGTGCCTCATAAAATAGTTAACTGTTTTTTCTCTAATCTGAGGATTGGGTATACTCTGAAGAAGGGATACGTCTATTTTACCGCTGCTGCCTTCTACGCCTATCTTATCAAGGCCGTAAACCCTTCCCAGGTAACTTAAAATCCTTACTATATTTTGCTGAACTTCAAAATTTGCATGCAGGTCATTGATTATAATAAGGGGAAAATTTCCGCGGGGCCCGGTCTGGGCTTTTACTACCTGACCGAATTCACCGGGTATGCTTATCTCTTCGGCATTAACCTCCGGGCTCTTCTGCGCATCAGCGGCAGCCAGTGAATAATCGGCAAATATGTGGACAAATATAAAACTGAAGAGGATAACCCAGGTTACCGGTCTTGCGATTTTTTTTATTAAAGTTTCCATTAAAAAGAAAAAACCCGCGCTTCTCTTTTTTCAAGCGCGGGATAGATATTCCGGAAGCAGTCTTTTCCGGCTTCACCTTTAAGAAGGGTTAAGGGGAATGCGTTATAAACGCGCGTAATATATCTTAAAATCTTTTCCCAAGATAAAGATATAATAATTGAGGATAGCTTAATATAAAGCTTCAGAGGCAGAGGCATCAGGGCTGAAACCCTCAGGGAAGAGTTAAAGCCGGACCCAAAATTGCTGCAGATAAAGGCCAGGCAAAGAAAAATTAAGATAAAAAGCTTTTCCGAGCCGGCAGCCACCGCATTAAAGATAAAGAAAAGAAGAAAACTGCTATGCCCGGAGCACTCCTTCGTGGAAGAAGGAGGGATAGGATCCTCCATTCCTGAAGCGATCCCGTCAACAAATAAGAGGGCAACAGGTGGTGAAGTAATCCCCATATCAAAAAAATCTCTTTCCCCCGCAAAGGCGCCGGAAAGTCCGGCGGCCCCGGCAAAAAGGACAATAAACAGAAGCAGGCTGCCCCCGGCAGTTAAAGTTTTATTATAGAGTTTTTGCATATATAATACCTTTTCTTTCAGGGTTATTATACCTTAATAATATGAAATATAGTTGTAACAACCCCGGTAATAAGGGGGGCGTTTGTGAAAAGAATGTGAAACCTTAATTTAACTGGCGTATTTTATAAATGCAAAGCTGTTCAGGTCCGGGACCAGGTAATCAGCCGGTTCAGATCTCAGGTAGGATCTCATCCTGTGCAGCCAGGCGCTTATGCTGTCCCTTAAACCCACGCGGACCAGGGAGGGCGCCTTGCCCGCATAAATCTCGGTTGAATGCTGCAGCGCCATAAGCGGCAGGGAAACTATGGCTGTACCTATCCCCCTTACAGCATCCACCAGGCGCTCTATACCGGCTGCAGTTTCAGGCCCGAATATCTCTTCATCCACACCGCTTACAGCTCCCGGAGCAGCAGCAACTACCCTGGCCTCTCCCATTACCTTGTCCCTTAACCCTATGACTCTTTCTATTACACCACGGCGCCGGCCCTCAGGTATCTGAGAATAACTTCTGGATATGAGCCTGCCCAGATCCCTCCTTAAATTATCCTTTCCGCTATCCATAAGAGAGGTGAAAAGAACTGCATCAAAATAGATCGGCAGGGCAAGGGCTGTCTCTGTATCTATGCCCGCAGACTCCAGCTCATTAAAGTAACCAAGCGCATG
>PWQF01000043.1 GCA_003556865.1 Elusimicrobiota bacterium
CCTTATCCCCAGGTGAAACCTGAAACCGGTGCCCTGAATATTATCACCTAAAAGACCGTAATCATAGGCCTGGTCTATTGCTTTCTGTACACGTTTTATGGCCAGGGGATACTCTGCGCGTATATAAAAATAACCGTTCTCCGCCCCTGAAGTATAACCGCCGGTTATCATCCCCTCGATTACCGAATGGGGGTCTCCCTCCAGAATACTTCTGTCCATGTAGGCTCCGGGATCCCCTTCATCGGCATTGCATATAATAAATTTTTCCGTGCCGGAAGACTGTCTTGAAAAACTCCACTTTTTCCAGGTAGGAAACCCCCCCCCTCCCCTGCCCCTCAATCCGCTGGTTTTAAGCTCCTTAATAACATCTTCCGGGGTCAGCTCTTTCAGCGCCTTCATAAGCCCGCCGTAGCCCCCGGCGGCTATATACTCCCGAATGCTTTCCGGGTCTATTTTTCCGCAGTTTCTAAGTACTATCCTTAAGGGTGGAGTTTTTGGAGCGGACCGAAGCCTTTCCAGACTCTCATCTGAAGCCAGGGACCTTTTAATTATCTCATCAATATCCTTAAACCCAACCTTTTCATATAAAATATCCCGGGGCCATATTTTAACAACCAGGCCTCGGTCATATATGCCTGTAAATTCAGACCTGGCAATCTGAACTTCATCCGCGAGCCCCATTTCCCTTATACGGTTAAGAAAGGACGAATAAAAATCATCTGTCCTATCCGGACCTTTTATTCCTGTATCCTTAAGAAAAACTACTTTTGTTTTTTTCATTTACAAATATCCCGGAAATACCGTTGGCCTTGATTTGCATATTCCGTCTCAGGACGCGTTCGTAGAGGAAGGAATCCGACCATCCATCCGCCATACAGATTTTTTAAACCTGAAGCTCATAAATCCCGCTGTCCAGAACCTTTCCGCCGGCTAAGTGCTCTTCAACTATAAGTGAAGCCCTTTCCATATCTACATTACCGTAAACAACCGCCGGGAGGCCTTCAACTTTGACTTCCACCAGGGGCTCGGCATAGCAGGCCCCCAGGCAGCCGCATTTCCTTAAACTTATTTCAAGATTGTTTTTATCAACCTGCTCCCTGATATATTCATAAATCTTCTCTGCGCCGGCAGCTATGCCGCAAGTGCTCATACCAACCCTGACCCAGCTGGTTGATTTTTTTTCTTCCTTTTCCTTAATTGCCTTTAAGTCAATTTTTTTCATCTCTCTTTTTCTCCCCCGATCCTGTATATTCAGATATAATATCCGCTACCCGGGATTTATCTACCTTACCGTATACCTTGCCGTTGACCGTAACCACCGGGGCCAGCCCGCAGCAGCCCAGGCAGCGCACAGTAGTAAGGAAAAAATTTCCGTCCTGGCTTGTCTGGCCTTCATCTATATTAAGTATATCCTTAAACTCCTTAAGTATCTCGCCGGCCCCTTTAAGATAACAGGCAGTGCCCATACATATTGATACTGTATTTTTCCCCGGTTTTACCAGATTAAAATAATTATAAAAAGTCAGTACTTCATAAATACGGGCCAGGGGAACGTCAAGCATTTCTGAAAGCTTAAGAGAAACATTGCGGGGAACATATCCGTACTCATTCTGTATCTCATGAAATATCATTATAAGGTTACCGCGGCGGTTTTCCCATTTTTTTATTAATTTTTTAAGTTTTTTATCCATGGTCAGCTTAAATTTAAGTAAATATCGGTTCCATGTCAAACCGGCAGTTAAAAATCCTTAAAGAGTTCAAGTTAAAAAGAGCAACCCGGCCGCTGCTGCCAGGATACAGTAGTAACCGAAATAATGAAGTTTTTTAGCCAGAATCACCTTCAGCAGTATCTTTATGGCGATATACCCGGAAAGAAAAGATACGGCTATCCCGGCAGCCAAAATAAAAATTGAAGATTCTATGGAGCTTATATTTTTTGCCTCGTAAAAGGCGGCTCCCGCCACGGCCGGTATGCTCATTAAAAATGAGAACCTTGCGGCCGATTCCCTTTTCATTTTAAGCAGTATGCCGGTTGTTATGGTTGTTCCCGAACGGGAAATACCCGGCAGCATAGTTACCACCTGGCTCATGCCGATAATAAAGGCCCGGCCGGCTCCTGTATCAGGAAGGTTTATCTTACCATCCCGCCAAAAACGGTTTAAAGAGAGAAAGACCCCATTAAACAACAGAAATATATAGGCATATACCGGTGTTGAAAAAAGGGAGACGATATTACTGTACAATGTAAGCCCAACAACGCCTGCAGGCAGGCTGGCAATTAATATATACAGGGCCAGCTTCCCATAGGGGTCTTTTCTATGGCAGAGCAGAGAAAAGAGACCTTTAATAACTTTTTTTATATCCGAGCGGAATATAACCAGTACCGCCATAAGAGTTCCGACGTGGAGCATAACCTCAAGGGTAAGTCCCGGCTCCCGGATATCCATAATTGCCTGAAAGATTACCAGGTGGCCGGAACTGGAAACAGGAATAAACTCGGTTATGCCCTGTATAACTGCCAGCAGAATCATATGGAAAAAATTCATCTTATCTTATCTCCTTAAACTAATAACTTCTCTTTATACGGCTGCTGCTTATTTAAACTCCCGATGAAAAAGGGATTATACTTTTATATAATTTTTTTTTCAAATTTTTCATACCTATAATCTTAAGCCTTTTATTCCGGCTTATGCCGGTTAAACTTTTCTTAATTTATTTGCATAATGCTTTTAAGCTTGTTACAATAATAAACCCATCTGAAAAAAAACAGTAATTAATGAAATCTTATTTAAAAAATAAAAACAAAATATTTAGCACCATTTCCGGGGAATCCGAAAAATCTCTATGGAAAGATTATAGATGGCAGTTAAAGCATTCTATTAAGGATATAGATACTTTTGAAAAAGTTACGGGTATAAAGCTATCTTCCCAGTACCGGACAAAAATAGAAGAGACCACCCGCAGGTTCCCTCTCTCGATAACTCCTTATTACGCATCACTTATAGACAGGGAAGATTATATGTACGATCCTGTTTTCAGGCAGTCATTCCCTGACCCCAGGGAACTTAATTTTGCTGAATGTGATATGTCGGACCCCCTAAGCGAAGAAGAGGATAGCTCAATCTCTCTTGTAACCCACAGATACCCGGACCGGGTCTTATTCTGCATAAGCAATACCTGTTCCATGTACTGCAGGTTCTGCACCAGGAAAAGAAAAGTGGGGGAAAAAGATTTTATCCCCCCAAAAGAGGAAATACTTAAAGGCATAAAATATATAAGTGAAAATCCCTTAGTAAGGGATGTCTTAATTTCGGGGGGAGACCCCCTTATGCTTCCCGACAAATATTTAGACTGGATACTGGGCAAAATAAAAAAGATAAAGCATGTGGAGGTTATAAGGATAGGGACACGGATGCCGGTGGTTCTTCCCTACAGGATAACTAAGTCCCTTGCCCTAATGCTGAAAAAACATCATCCCCTCTGGATAAATACACACTTTAACCACCCCCGCGAATTAACTGATTCCTCTAAAAGATCATTAAAAATACTGGCCGATGCCGGTATCCCG
>PWQF01000077.1 GCA_003556865.1 Elusimicrobiota bacterium
ATAAAAAAAGACCTAAAAATTCAACTTTATTATTGATTTCTTAAAATTTTCAGCTTATTTCAATAAGCTCATATTTACGTTCACCCAGGCCTATCTTTTCAGCCATTTCAAACATAGGCTCAGGATCCGTTCCGGGGTAACTTATTGAAAACTTATCTTCCCCGGCCCCGGCCCCTTCCGCCTTACTCCGGGGATTGGAAATGGATTCCCTTACCAGCTCAAATGAGGCATAGTCAATGGAAACAGGATCCCGGGAGGCAAGTATGCCTATATCCGGGACCAGCGGAGAATCCGAAAAAGTGTAGCAGTCGCATTCAGGAGTAATGTCAATAAGAAAATTAAAATACCATATCCGCCCTTTTTTAGGTTTTACTATACCGTAGGCATATTCTGCCAGCTTTTCCTGGGCCAGGGCAAAATCTATATCCCATTTAATTTTAGCGGCCTTTTGGGGACATACCATTATGCAGTGTCCGCAGCCGGTGCATCGCCCTCCCGAAATCACGGCCTTCCCTTTTTTTATTTCAATTGCGCCCGGAGCGCACCACTTAAGACAACGTCCGCAGCCTGTGCAGAATTTCTGTTTTATATAGGGGCGGAGGTTGGAATGAAGAGATAACTTTCCCTCCTTGGAAGCAAGCCCCATGGCTATATTCTTAACCGCCCCCCCGAACCCGAACATTTCGTGGCCCTTAAAATGGGAGAGAACAACCATTGCCTTTGCCCTGTGGGCCTCCCCCGCCACTTTAACCTTTTCATAATGAGGCGTATTTACCTGAACTTCCTCATAATTATTCCCGTCTATACCGTCTGCTATAATTACGGGGGCGCCGGTGGCGTAAAGGGTAAACCCGTTAAGCTCGGCAACAGAAATATGGCTTACCCCTTCGGAGCGGGGTCCTGAATATATGGTGCTGGCATCGGTAAGAAAAGGCAGAGCGCCTCTTTCTTTTATTTCATCAACAAAGGGGCGGACAAATGCAGGGCGAAGGCAGGTGGTCAGTTCCGGTTCCCCGAAATGAAGCTTGACGGCAACCGTATCCTTCTCCTCAAGTTCCGGTCCGAAATTTATTTTCCGTATAATTTTTCTTGTCTTATCTATAAGAGATCCGTCAGGCCCGACCCTCCTGGAGGAAAAATAAACCTTGCTCATATATCAGACTCCCTGATTACTATCCGCCGGGCCCGGTCGGCGCTTATTTTATTTTTCTCCGCCAGCATTTTTATATCCCGGTATTCCGGTTTAATTCTTATTTTTCCGGAGGGAAGCATATATTTTTTTATGCTGCATTTACCTATGGAGGTAGATATCCGGGATATATGCCTCTCTATGATTTCACGGTCCACCTCCTTAACTCTTATGCCGGAGGTTGAAGTATGGTTAAATATGAGCTCTCTTATCTGATTAAACTCTTTTTTCTCCGCAAGAAGGCTTATCTTATGCCCGGGCCTGGATTTTTTCATAATTACAGGCGTTATCCAGAAATCAACTGCCGCATCTGAAATTTTTTCAATAAAAAAAGGGATATCCTCCGGGATCATATCATCTAAATTAAACTCTATCTCTAAAATTTTACCGGGGAGGCATAAATCCGTCTTTCGGCCCAGGAAAAGCCTTAAGATACTCCTTTCTCCTATGCCGTATCCTGTCCTTTCCGGTATCATACCGGGGCGGGAGGGGCAGCCCGAAACTTTTAATAAAGCCGCTGCCGAAGGAGTAAACATTTCCCGGTCATTATTTGAAAATTGCACCGGGATATCTTTAAATATCTCTGCTGTTGCCGGGGAAGGCAGAGGGACTTTTCCGTGGGCTGTCCGGGCTCTTCCCCTTCCCAGTAAAGGATAATCAAAAAAAACTTCGTGCTCCCCAATTAAAATAAAAAAAGCTGCTATTTCAGCAATTTTATGGGGAGCCGCAAGCTCATGCAGCTTCACATCTGCCGGATCCCTGCCGTGAACAGCTCCTTCTGCCAGAAAGATCTGGAGGTAAAAATCAACCATCTTTTTCTTTATCTTTTCATTAAAGCTTGAGCTTTTTATAAAATCTTTTATTCCATTTAAGTCAGGGGGAGGCTTTTTTCCGGTTACCGAAAACGAAATTTTTGTGCCCGCAATTGACTTCATAACTTTTTTTTGGGTTTTAACTTTTATCTCTGTATCCCTGAAAGAGTTGATTTCCTCTTCCAGACCGCAAGTAGAAAAGCAGTCGGCAAGGGCCCCGCAAAGCATATCCCCCGAGGCTCCCTGAAAGCAGTCAAAAAATATCATAAGCCCGCAAGATTGATTTTTGAGGCAGCGCAGGCTGCCCCGAAACCGTTGTCTATATTCACCACCACTACACCGGGAGCACAGGAATTAAGCATTGTAAGCAGGGGGGCAATGCCCCCGGCCCCCGCCCCGTAACCGGCCGAAGTGGGGACTGCTATAACCGGCTGGCTCAGACACCCCCCCACTACCGAGGGCAGGGCTCCGTCCATTCCCGCTATAACAATAACAACATTTGAATCCCTGACCTGATTCAGGCAGGAGAGAATCCTGTGTATTCCCGATACCCCCGCATCATATATTTTCCGGACCCCGCTTCCCATTGCCTTTAAAGTCACGGCAGCCTCTTCTGCAACAGGAATATCTGCCGTCCCGCCCGTAATTACCGGCACATCTTTACTTCTTAATTTTTCTTCCTCTCCTGCAAAAAGAATTTTACCGCTTGAGTTGTAAATGTGAGAAGGCAGTCCTTCTTTTATCTTTAAATATTTTTCGCTGCTTAACCGGGTCACCAGAACCTTACCGTGGTTCTTATATATCTCTAAGGCTATTCTCCTTATCTGTTCCGCTCTTTTTCCATCACCGAAAACAACCTCGGGAAATCCGGTCCTTAATTCCCGGTGCAAATCCACTTTTGCATAATCCATATCCAGGTAAGAAAAATTCTTCAGTTTTTCCACTGCTTTTTTCTCTGAAACTTTTCCTGTTTTAATATCTTTTATTATCTTTTTAAGTTTTTTCTCATTCATTTTCCGATAAGCCGGTTCATTTTGCCGCTTATAAAACCCTCCAGGTCCACAGTTACAAATTTAAATCCCATACCCTTTAATTTTTCAACTATTCTTTTCCTGACACCCTTGCGGGACAGGTATACTACATCCTCTTCCCTCACCTCTATTCTTGCCTCGTCTCCGGAGCTGCGGACCCTGACGGGATTTAACCCCAGCGATTTAATAAACTTCTCGGCTGAAGCTATTTTTTCAAGAAGGGGGACCGTTACGGGAGTGCCGTAGGGGACCCTTGAAGCAAGGCAGACCGTCCGGGGCCGGTCAGCTCCGGGTATCCCTAATATTTGCGAAGCTTTTCTTATCTCGTCTTTCACCCATTTAAATTTTCTTAAAGGACTTATCACCCCAAGTTCGGAGGCGGCTCTCATACCCGGACGATGCTCTTTCTCCTCATCGTAATTGGACCCGTCAATTATATTATCTATCTTATCCTTGCGGGCCCGGGATATTATTTTCTCAAACAGCTCTCTCTTGCAGTAGTAGCACCTGTCCGGGGAATTGGAGGAGAAGTCGGG
>PWQF01000021.1 GCA_003556865.1 Elusimicrobiota bacterium
CAAGAGTATAAACCATTTCCTCCCCGGTATCGGTATCGGTCATACGAATCCTGGAGTTCATTGTAACAACTTCCGGAGGTATTTCCCTGGAATCAACTATCCGGGCCTTATCCAGTTCTTTTCCTAAATCTTTTACATAGTCCGGGGCATTATAGGTAAACTCGTTGGCAACAACCGTAATCCGCTTGAGCCTCTTATAATCAAATTCCGTAATATGAATTGTTCTTTTATTCATTTTTATCACTGCTCCAGTTCAGATGAAAGTATTATTGCCTCGGCTATTTCAGCCATTGTCTTCCTGGAGTTCATTGATTTTTTTCTTATCCTGCTGTAAGCTTCTTTTTCGCTGATATTCATAGTTTCCATAAGAATACCTTTGGCTTTTTCAGTTTTCTTTCTGTTTTCCAAATCCTCACGGGCCTTAAGAGCTTCATTTCTAAGCCTGGTATTCTCTATAGCCACTGCTGCCTGATTAGCCACTGCCTGAAGTATATTAATTTCCGAGGAGCTGAAAGTATGTTCTTTTTCACTGTAACTGTTTACCACCCCAATCATTTTCCCTTTTACGGACATAGGAACGGCAAGCATTGAAACAATACCTTCCCTGGCAGCTATTTCCGGGTACATATAAGCAGAATCCCTGGTGACATCCTTAACAGTAACCGGCCTCTTTTCCCTTAAGGCCCGGCCGCTTACCGACTCTCCCACTTTAATATTAGGTTTATTTCGGTACTCGCTGCTGAGACTCTGGGTGGCCGCTATAAAAAGCTCCTCTTTTTCCTCATCCAGAAGCATTATGGAGCATATTTTCGAACCCATAAGCTGGGCGGTCATGGCCGCAATCAGGTTCAGTATTTCCCTCAGGTACATCCCCGAAACTATGGCTTCGGAAATTTTTGTAAAATAGTTAGTATGCTCCTCTTTCATAATTTAATTTTCTCCGTCATTTTCTTTGTTCTCTTCCTCCGACGGCAGTGAAGGGGCAAGAAAAGAAACAATTATATCTGCCAGGTTGGGCTCCCCCTCCCTTCTTATCCTTCTCCACCTTTTGGGTCTTATCTCCTCCAGCTCCTCTTTTGTAAATACTTTTTCCTCCCCCCAGATACTGGGGCGCAATATTACCGTTTCTATATCAATATCATAATCTTTTACCGTCTGCGATAATATTAAAAGTATCTCGTGCTCGGGGTCAACCCCGTAACGGGCATCTTCCCCTCTTTTGGCGCGGGCTGTAACAATAATTGAATCACTGGGAAACAAAACCTCCAGATCACTTATTTCCGTATCCCAGTCCGCGGCCCGGGCGGCAAGTTTGCCCCTTATCCTCCTTTCAATCTGATCGGCTATAAAAGTGTTGAAGTCAACAGCCCTGCTGTATATAACCTGCTCCGGCCACTCATCCGGTGCCGGCATATACTCAAATTCCGTCGGCATCCCCTCTTCCAAATCCCAGAAACCCGCTATCAGAGGAAGGCTTACTTCGGCAAGGGGGTCCTGCTGGTTTTCATCCCTGCGGGCAGACTGTACAAGAAAGATCAAGTTTTTCAATATATCGCTAAAGGCGGTATCAACCAGAAAAAGAAGCCTCTCTTTATCTGCATCTGTCTGCATATAGACCAGGGCCCGGTCATCAGATTTCCTATATGCTTTCAACTCCTTTATTTCCGTAAAGGTGGGGATACGGTTCTTAAGTTCTTCTCTTTTTTCAGCAACTATACTGCTTTCTATTGCAGATTCATCTCTTTTCTTAAGGTTAGTTAAAACTTTTTTGCCGTAAACTGCCGGATTAAAGTCTATGGATATTTCAGACCTTTCCTGCAGGTCCTGCATTGATATATACCACATCCTGGCTTTTTCTATATCCTTGGTATGGCGGATCATCCTGAGTTCCATACCTTCTTTCCCGAAGGCATAAATGCATATAAACTCAATATCCGCATCCGAGCTTAAAAATACCCTGGTGGCGCTAAAAGAGACATTATTAACTTTTTCCATACTCTTCTCGTCCAGCTCAAGCTTTTCGTCATATACCTTTTCTACCGGAACATGAATCCACAACGAAGTCCCCCTTCGGCCAATCTGAATATCTTTTATTGAATATTCGGCAAGAAGAATATTTTCAAGGCTTTCAACCAGTTTTTCGTCAGGGTAGGTTACGCCGCCGCAGGCGGTAAGCAGAAAAGAAATCAATATAAGAAAAAATGGGCGATGCATCAGGATTCCGCATCATTTGCAGCAGTATTATCGTCATTTATAAAAGGGGGCGGATCATCGGGGACAAATGATTTAAAGATATCTTCAATCTCATCATATTCAAGTTCGTCCTTCTCCAGGAGCTCGCTGGCAAACCTGTCCAGCAAAGCCCGCTCCTTAACCAGGAGCTTTTCAACCTCCTTATAACAGTCCTTGAAAATATTCATTGTCTCTTCGTTTAATTTTTCCTTTGTTTTTTCAGAAATCTGTTCCGCGGGAATAACCGTGAAATCCCCTATGTAACCGTTGGCTCCCATACCAAACCTCCAGACCATACTGTGGGCTTCGGCCATAGCCTTCTGAAAATCAGATAAGACCCCGTTGGAAGTAACTCCGCATACCAGCTTTTCGGCAACATATCCCCCGAGGGAGACCTTAATATTGGCCAGGAGATGATCCTTGTCGCTTGTGAAGAGCTCCTCCTTGGGCTGATGGTATACGGCCCCGAGGCTGTCCTTCCTGGATATTATAGATGCCTTGAATACATCATTTGTGGGATGCAGAAAACAGAGAACCATAAGGTGTCCGGATTCGTGGTAGGCCACTCTTCTTCTTTCCTGGTCGGTCATTTTACGCTTATGTTTAACGCCCATATCTATTCTTTCAATGGCCGCGGATATTTCCTTATGGCCTATTAAATCCTTCCCTTCCCTCGTGGCAATAAGAGCCGCTTCTTTTACTATGTTTTCAATATCGGCCGGGGTTTTATAGACCGATTTCCTTGCCAGACGGGAAATATCAATATTTTCATCATAACTTACTTTAGATAAATAATACCCAAAAAGAGCCTCTCTCCCCTCCAGTCCGGGCTTGGCAATATATAATTTTTTATCAAACCGGCCGGGACGCAGCAGGGCCGCATCTATTACATTTTCACTGGCATTTGTGGCCCCTATTACTATTATGTTTACATCTTCATCTTTGAGACCGTCCATCTCTACAAGAAGCTGGTTAAGCGTATTGTTTGTCTCCTGACCGCTGCCCATAGAAAAAGACCGGGTGCGGCCTATGGCGTCAATCTCATCAATAAAAATTATGCAGGCTCCGTGGCCGTAGGCCATTATCCGGGCCTGTTTAAAAAGCTTTCTTATTTTACTTGAACCCACACCCACAAAAATCTCGTTAAACTCGCTGGCAGCCATAGAGAGAAAAGGAATGCCCGCTTCGGTGGCAATGGCTTTTGCCAGGAGCGTCTTGCCGCAGCCGGGGGGGCCGACCATTAAAAGACCCCTAAGTATCTTTCCTCCGATCTTTTTTAATTTTCTCCTGTCCTTAAGAAG
>PWQF01000047.1 GCA_003556865.1 Elusimicrobiota bacterium
AATAGGCGCCGGCGCTGTAGGGGGGCAGCTGGCTTTTATTCTTGCCCTGAAAAAATACAGGGATATAGCCCTGGTGGATATAGACGGGGACCTGGCCCGGGGCAGGGCTATGGATATAATGCAGTCCGAGCCCCTGTGGGGTTTTCCGGGCAGGGTGGAGGGTTCTTCTGACTACTCTGTCATAGAGGGCTCTTCCGTTGTGGTTATAACTGCAGGTTCTCCGCGCAAGCCGGGTATGAGCCGGGAAGAGCTTTTTAAGATTAATTTTCTGGTTATTGAAAATGTCTGCGAAAATATAAGAAATTATGCCCCGGATTCAATTATAATGGTAATTACCAATCCCCTTGATATTATGACATATGCCGCCTGGAAGATAAGCGGTTTTGAATCCCGCCGGGTAATGGGTATGGGGGGCCTGCTGGACAGCTGCAGGTACCGTTACTTTATCTCCCTCTTTTCAGGCACGGCTCCTGATGAGTCCGAAGGAACCGTCCTGGGCCCTCACGGGGCCGCAATGGTGCCTCTTTCCGGGGCAAAGACCGCCGGGAAAAATCTTTTGGATGTTGCGGGAGAAAAAGAGACTGAAAAGATTAAAAAAGAGACCGCCGCAGCCGGGGGGCAGATAGTCTCCCTTCTTAAATCGGGGAGCGCTTTTTTTGCGCCGGCCTCTTCAGCTGCCAGGATGGTGGATGCCATATCAGAAGACCGGGGGGATATACTGCCTGCCAGTGTTTTTTCTTCCGGGGTATGGGACCTTCCCCCCGTATATATGGGGCTCCCGGCAAAGCTGGGTAGAAGAGGCGTGAGAGATGTGGTGAAAACAGATATTTCTTCCCGGGACCTGGAACTTCTCAGGCAGGCCGGGGAGAAAATTTATAATAGGGTAAAAGAACTGGGACTTGAGGAAGACCTGTAAATATGAAACAGACACTTACTGAAAAAATAATATCGGCCCATGCCCATAAAAAGGTAAAAGCCGGCGACGTGGTTTTTGCGGATGTGGACCGGGCTCTGGTTCAGGACGGCACGGGCCCCCTTACGGTAAAAGTTATAAATGAGATGGGAAGAGGCGTGCACCGCCCCGGCAGCAAATATATATTCCTGGACCATGCTTCTCCTCCTTCAAAGTCACAGCTCTCCGATTCGCATAAGGTCCTCAGGGAGTTTGCTTCACGGACCGGCGTCTCTATTTACGGGGTGGGCAAAGGTATATGCCACCAGATTATGGCTGAAAAATATGTTTTGCCGGGAGAGCTTGTAGTGGGGGCTGATTCCCATACCTGCACTGCCGGCGCCCTGGGTGCTTTTGCGTCGGGTTTCGGGTCCACCGACATTGCTTTTGCCATGGCTACCGGCAGGCTCTGGCTTCGTGTGCCGGAAGCTGTAAAGGTTATTCTTAAGGGAAGGCTTAAGGAAAGGGTTACAGCCAAGGACCTGATACTGACAATTATAGGGAAACTGGGAGCGGCAGGAGCAACTTACAAGGCCCTGGAGGTTTCAGGTGACGGGACGGAGAATCTTTCAGCGGAAAGCCGTCTTACGGTCTGCAATATGGTAATAGAGGCAGGCGCCAAAAACGGAATAATGGCTGCAGATGACAAGATTAGCGACTACCTGAAAAAAGAGAGAGGGGAAAGAATAGAGTTTAAAAGAGTCAGGGCGGATGAGGGAGCTGAATATGAGAGCAGTATTACTCTTAACCTTGAAGAGATAGAGCCGGTGGCCGCAGCCCCCCATTCAGTAGATAATATACGTTCCCTCAGCCAGCTGGAAAAAGAGAATATAAAAGTTGACCAGGTTTTTATAGGAACCTGTACCGGCGGCCGCCTGGAGGATCTGCGGGAGGCGGCTTCAATACTTGAGGGAAAAAAGATAAGCCCCGATACCAGGCTTGCTGTCTGCCCCGCTTCAGAAAAAATATTTCTCCAGGCAATAGAGGAGGGCCTGGTTAAAATATTTACCTCCAGCGGCGCTTTTATGGTTACTCCCGGCTGCGGTCCCTGCGTGGGAATACAGGGAGGGGTGCTGGGCAAAGGGGAGGTTTGCCTATCTACCGCCAACAGAAATTTTAAGGGAAGGATGGGGTGCCCGGAAAGTTTTATTTACCTGGCCTCTCCGGCAGCTGCGGCAGTCTCGGCTATCCGGGGCCGGATAAGTGATCCCAGAGGAGTTTAATGATGGAAAAAATATTAAAAGGCAAGGCCCATGTTTTCGGGGACAATGTTTCAACTGACCTTATATGCCCGGGTAAATATTTTCACCTCAGGTCCCATATTGAAAAGCTTGCCCTTCATACCCTGGAGGATGCGGACCCTGAATTCAGGTCAAAAGTTAAAAAAGGCGATTTTGTGGTAGGCGGAAAAAATTTCGGCTGCGGCTCCTCACGGGAGCATGCTCCCCTTATCATAAAGGAGAGCGGTGTGGGTGCGGTACTGGCCCGGAGTTTTGCACGTATATTTTTCCGCAACGCGGTAAATATCGGGCTTGCGGTTATGGAGGTTGATACCTCCGGTATAGAGCCGGGAGATGAACTTATAGTGGATACTTCCCGGGGAATAGTGGAAAATCTCAGTCAGGGAGAAAAACTGAAGGCTACTCCCCTGGCCGGAGTGATGAAGGATATACTTAAATCCGGAGGACTAAAAGAATATTTAAAGGAAAGATATGAAAAAGCATAAAATTACCCTCATACCGGGAGACGGTACTGGAGGCGAGGTTTCTTCCGCCGCCCGCCGGTGTATTGATGCGACGGGAGTGAGTATAGATTGGGAGGTTGTCGAGGCCGGAGCTGATGTTATGGATAAATACGGGACCCCTCTCCCTCCCCGTGTAATAGAATCCATACGGAAAAACAGGGTTGCAATTAAGGGCCCCATAACCACCCCTGTGGGAAAGGGGTTCAGGAGCGTTAATGTGGCCATAAGAAAAAAACTGGATCTCTATGCCTGCCTTAGGCCCTGCAAATTTTATCCGGGAGTCAGGGCCCCGCAGGATAATGTGGATATAGTGGTGGTCAGGGAAAATACGGAAGACCTTTATGCGGGTATAGAATTCGAGAAAGGTTCTGACGGAGCAGAGGAGCTGAAGAGTTTTTTAAGGGGAAAAGGCTTTAAATTAAGGGATAGGAGCGGGTTCAGCATAAAGCCGATATCGGTGGAGGGAAGCAGGAGGGTGGTTGATTATGCGTTCCGCCATGCAGTTAAATATAAAAGGAAAAAAGTTACCGCTGTTCACAAGGCAAACATAATGAAGCATTCGGACGGGCTTTTTCTGGATATTGCCCGGCAGGTGGCAGAAAATTATCCTCAAATAGAGTTTGAGGACAGGATAGTGGATAATATGGCTATGCAGCTTGTCTTAAAACCCCACCTGTACGATGTGCTGGTTCTTCCCAATCTCTACGGGGATATAATATCGGACCTCGGAGCTGCCCTGGTGGGAGGGTTGGGTTTGGCTCCCGGGGCTAATATAGGGGATGATTGCGCTGTATTTGAACCTACTCA
>PWQF01000030.1 GCA_003556865.1 Elusimicrobiota bacterium
GTTACCACCTTGGGGTTCCGCTGGATGCTCCCAATGTTAATTCCGGCGAAGCCTTTTTTACAGCGAAAGAGGGGCGCGTACAATACGGATTGAGTGCTATCAAGGGCGTCGGCTCGTCAGCTGTGGATCACTTTGTGAAAGAGCGGCATAAAAACGGGCTTTTTCAGGGTATTTTCGATTTTACCTCGCGTGTTGATCTTCGCACCTGCAATCGAAAAATGGTGGAAAGCCTGGTTGCGGCCGGAGCATTTGACGAAATGCACCTTAACAGGGCCTCTTTGCTCGAGAGTCTGGGCGACGCTTTTGCTTATGGGTCACGCATGCAGGAGGAAAAGAGCCGGAATCAAACCAGCCTTTTTGGCAACGGCGAAGGCGGGATGAGCCCGCAGGAAACCGAGCCCCGGTTACGTGAGGTCGAACCCTGGTCGACTATGCAGAAACTCAAACAGGAGCGGGAGTTAATCGGGTTTTTCCTGAGTGGCCACCCTCTCGATCGCTTTCATGATGATGTGATGCTGTTTTGTTCACACAATCTGGGCGAAGAGCCGCTAAGGGCACTAAATGAACGCACTCCCGTCACTTGTATTGGAATTATCACAGGCGTTCGCCATACGCGTGATCGTAAAGGACGCCCGATCGCTTTCCTTACTATGGAAGACAAAAAAGGAAGCAGCGAAGTGCTGGTTTTTTCTGACTGCTACGACAAATCCATGAACTTGCTTCAGGTTGATAACCTGGTGGCACTGGAGGGAAATGTAACTGTAAGGGATGGCACCCCGAAAATTATCGCAAAAAATTTTGACCGTATTGAAAATCTAAGGGAGAAAAATCAGGGAACCATTCGCTTGTGTTTGAATGTTAAGACCAGTGAAATCGCCTTAACGCAATTAAAAAAACTGGCGGATTTATTCGGTAAAAACCGCGGACAGACCCGCGTTCACATGATTGTTCAAAGCAAACAAAAAAAGCCGGTTCGTATGAATGCCCGAAAATTTGTGATTGATCCCAATGAAATGTTGCTTCATGAAGCCAGAAAACTGCTGGGTCAGAGTAACGTTTGGCTGGAAAAAAGACCCGGTGACGAATGAAATAAATCCGTACTTATCAGTTGCTGGCTGCGGGCTTATCATTACCGAATTTTTACATCACTCAAGACTAAACTAATTATGGCAAAGACATTGGAATTAACGGATGGAAACTTCCACGATGAGGTGGTAAAGTCGGACAAACCGGTACTGGTCGATTTCTGGGCGGAATGGTGTGGCCCATGCCGCATGGTCGGCCCCATTGTAGAAGAATTAGCCGCCGATTATAGTGGCAAACTGAAGGTCGGCAAAGTAGACGTAGATAACAATCCGAAAATCTCCATGGAGTTCGGTATTCGCAGTATTCCCTCACTTTTACTCTTCAAAGAGGGGAAAGTTGTTGACCAGATTGTTGGTGCCGTGCCCAAGGCTCAGCTGCAAAAGCATATTGATGCACAAATCTGAACGCTTTTTTCTACTCTTTGCCTGTTAAAGCTTATTGCTTGATAAAGAGTCTGCACTCTGCAAGAAGCAAGACCCGACTTTCTGCAGAAACGGGGTTTTTAATGGCGACCCTTCTTTTGCATGAAACAGCTGTGATGTGATCATGAGCGGTTGAAAGATAGTGATGACATTAATGTGCATCCGGTGTATATTGCACCAAATTGGCCCTCTGACAAAATCCGGAAATCATGAACTATAAAAACACTCTGTTTTTTATTGCTGCTGTTTCCTCTTTTCTGTTGCTGTTATCGCCGCTAAAAAATGTCCCTGCATATGCAGGAAGCAAAGATCAGGATATTCAAAAAGAAAAAGTTTTCCAAGCCGGCGCTGCAACAAGTACCATAACTCCCCATCTCGGCGGAGGCATTGTTGGGGGTTGGCGGACACCTGCCGCCAACCATATACATGACGAGCTGCACGCCCGCTCTCTTGTGCTCTTTGATGGCGAGACAAAACTGGTATTTGTTGTTTTAGATCTGATTGGACTGAAATGTGACCTGGTCGATGAAATTAAACGTCTGGTAGAAGATGAGACGGGTATTCCCAGGGAAAACATCCTGATATCAGCCACTCACACCCATTCCGCCACCAGTGCGCAGGGGGAGGGGGAAAGGCGCCGGGAATGGTCTGATGGAACGTATTTTGATGACTATCAAAAATTTGTCATACGCCGGGTTGCCGATGTTGTAAGAATCGCAAGCAACAACCTTGAACCTGCACGCATAGGGTGGGGCGCAGGGAGTGTTCCGCAACATGTTTTTGTAAGGCGATGGATCATGAAGCCGGGCACCCCGGTACCTAACCCTTTCGGGGGGCAGGACAAGGTCAGAATGAACCCCGGCCGCAACAATCCCGATCTGCTTGAACCGGCCGGACAGCCTGACCCCGAAGTATCCTTTATCTCTGTTCAGTCAACTGATGGCAGACCGATTGCCTTGCTTGCCAATTACTCTCTTCACTACGTTGGCGGTGTCCCGGCAGGACATATATCGGCGGATTATTTCGGAGCTTTTGCGGACCGGATTCAGGAACTTCTTGGCGCCGATCGTCAGACTCCTCCTTTTGTTGGAATCATGACCAATGGCACATCGGGTGACGTTAACAATAACAATTATGCGGTAGCTGCGGAAAGAAGGTATGAGCCTTATGAAAAGATACACATTGTTGCCGATGATGTGGCTCGGGAGGTGCTAAACGTTTATCAAACGATTCCTCATCACGACTGGGTTCGATTGCGGGCGGCACAAGAAGAGCTAACGCTGGCAGTCCGGAAACCGGATCGTTCCATGATTGAACGTGCCGAGCATATTTTGTCCCTTCCCGATACCGTAGCACTTGCTCATCGCCATGAAAGGGTCTATGCAGAACGCATTCTTCAGCTGCTGGATTGGCCGGATCATATAGGAGTTTTACTTCAG
This sequence comes from Elusimicrobiota bacterium, assembly GCA_003556865.1. Next base: position 2,948 of record PWQF01000030.1, read on the forward strand.
ACATTCCGAATTGGCGATCTCGGTATAGCCGCAATCCCCTTTGAGACCTTTGCTGAAACAGGTCTGGAAATTAAAGAGAAAAGTCCGCTGGAACACTCCTTTACCATTTCATTTACCCACGGCTATTATGGATATTTGCCAACGCCTGAGCAGCATGAGCTGGGTGGCTATGAAACCTGGCTGGGGACAAACAGGGTTGAAATAGAGGCTTCAAGAAAAATAGTCTCCACCCTGCTCGGGCTGTTTGACAAAATGCCTTAATAGAACGTGGCGCGCCTCGTGGCAGTATCACTCCTGACCAATAGACCTCCTGACCAATAGACAAAGAGAGGGCCACCCATCAGAACTCTCCAGGCCATTCGAAGCTATGAAACGTAATTATTCTGAAAAATCTCTTCCCCGGATATTGGCCGGGCTCTTTAGACTATTTCGACGTGCAATGTCCCATTTTCCGTTAGTACATCGCCATTATGCCTTTTTCCTTTTCCTGCTTATTACACCAATCGTAACCACAGGCTGCAGCGATACGCAAAGCCATGCTTTCAAGATAGGA
>PWQF01000208.1 GCA_003556865.1 Elusimicrobiota bacterium
CCCTCTACACCGGTTGCCGCATTGGCGCTGCCCCTGTTTACCAGCAGGGCCCGGTGAATGCCGGAAGAGAGTATCTTACGGGAATAAAGTACCGGGTGGGCCTGAAGCTTATTGGTTGTAAATATTCCCGCGGCCCTCATACCCCCCGGTGCGCTTATAAGAGCAAGGCTGTCGGCCCCTTCAGATAAAATTCCGGTTATGCCGAAACCCGGGGGAAATTCCATTTCAGCGCAGACCCTCTGTCTCCCTGAATCCCATTGCTATGTTAAGATTCTGGACCGCCTGACCCGAAGCCCCTTTTACCAGGTTATCTATGGAGGATACAATTGCAGTTTTACCCCCTTCACCCAATACCCCTGCCCCTATAAAACAGTTATTTGTTTTAGCGGTATCGGAAACCTGGGGGAATCTGCCTTCCGGGCATATGTGTATAAATTCCTGGTTGCCGTAATAAGAAGAGTATATGTCTAAAAGTTCTTTTGTGCCTTTGCCTTCCCCTATTTCTGCATAGATATTAGCCAGTATCCCCCTGTCTGCGGGTATAAGATGGGGGCAGAAAAAAAGACCCTCCCATTTTCTTTTGGAACTTACGGAAATAAATGATGTTATCTCTTTTATATGGCGGTGACTGTTCACCTTGTAAGGTGTAACATTCTCGTACCTGCTGGAAAAAAGAAATTCACTGTCCAGCTTTTTACCTGCACCGGATATGCCCGACTTGGCATCAACAAAAGCCGTGCCCGTTAAAACTCCTTCCCTGACAAGCGGGTAAAGAGCCAGGATAACTGCCGTTGCGTAGCAGCCCGGATTTGCTATGAGGCGGGCATTTTTGATTTTTTCCCTGTTAATTTCCGGAAGGCCGTATACCGCCTGCTCTATATTGGCGCTATCGGTATGGGTACAGCTGTACTCCTGCTGATAGTCACCGGCGCTTTCAAACCTGTAATCCGCGGACATATCTATTGTCAGTATCTCTTTTTTAACCAGGCCGGGGACATATTCCATGGACTTCCTGTGGGGAAGAGCCAGAAATACGGCATCTGAATCCGGGGGCTGACGTTCGGGAGAAGGCATTGAAAGCCTCATATCCGCCACCCCTTTCAGGGTTGGAAATACTTCAGAGATTTTTTTTCCCTGAAAACTTCTGGAATAAATCCGGTCCAGCTCCACGCTTGGATGCCTGCTGAGGATACTGATAAGCTCCCTTCCCGTAAAGCCTGTGGCGCCGTAAACAGAAGCTTTAATCTTACCCCTCATAACGCAGCAGCCATAAACCCCAGGCTTAAAACTCCCATTGTAAAAACAGCCGCCGTGGAAAAAATAATCCAGGGGGCAAGAAAAACAACTGCTGCCCTGGAATTCGGCAAACCGTAAAAATAGGCAATAACCTTAAAATGAAGAAAGGCGGCAAAAAGAGCCGCGGCCAGAAAAAATATAAAGAAAAGAAATCCCCCGCCCCAGTAATTGCTGATAAGAGCAGCCGGGGCCAGGAAACAAAAAGGGGCTGAAGTGTAAAACATGCCGCTCAGGGTTTTCCCAGCGTTTCCGCTGCCTCCTATCATAGAAGCAAAAAAATGGTAAAGGGCGCTGGCGGATAAAATGAAAAGAGCGCAGAGCCCGGCCCTTAAAATAACACCCCAGGTAAGCATAAAAGCTGCTGCATTCCCCGGCACCCCCGCTACCAGGCCCACCGCTATTACCGAGGAGAATGAGGCTGTTAAAAGAACATACAGGCCCCTGGAGCTGCTCTGCCGCCTGGAGATGCGGTAAACCTCTTCAGAAGGTGTGATAATTAAGTTTAATATCTCTTTCATCGGGGGGCATATAAATAGCTTATTCCGCTGTACTTTTCACTTATGGGAAGAGATAAAGCGCCCTGGCGGCTGCCGAAAAGCCGTATAAGGGAAGTTAAATCGTAATGCCTTTTCTCCCTGACCAGGGATGAATCTTCTATCCCCGCCAGTTTTTCGGCAGTTTCGCGGGCAGTATCAAAATCACCCAGCAAGTCAATTAAATTAAGTTCCTTTGCCTGTCTGCCGGTATAAATCTGGCCCCGGGCAAACTTTTTAACTTCTTCTTCCGGCATACGGCGGCCGGTGCTTACGCTAACTATAAACTGGTTAAAGGCATCGTCAACCATATCCTGAAGATAAGCCTTTTCCGCCCCGGTAAGAGGGCGGTGAAAAGAACCGGCATCCTTGTGGGCCCCGCTCTTAATAGTCTCTATTTTTATTCCAAGGTTATCCAGAAGCTGGGAAAAATCACCGCTGGCCATAATTACCCCTATGCTTCCTATTATGCTTCCCTCGTTAGCTACAATCCTGTCAGCGGCCGAAGCAATATAATACCCCCCCGAAGCCCCCAGGTCCGCAACTGAAGCTACAACGGGTTTGCCCTCTTCTTTCACCCTGTTTATCTCTTTTACAATTTCCTGTACGGCCCCGATAGAACCACCGGGACTGTTTATTCTTAAAATGACCGCTTTTATCCTGTCGTCTTCCCGGTATCGTTTAAGTGTATTTACTATTCTCTCCGGACCGCTGCGGGCCCCCAGGGCAGTATCCGAAAAGGGGAAGTAGATTTCACCGTATATGCGCACAACCCCTATCCTGGAGGCGGGAGCCCTGGCGATAAGTGGAGTTGAAACCCTGGTTTCGCTAAGTATTGTAAATATGCCGGCAATAAAGGAAAAGAGCAACAGTATGTAAACCGCCGCATATGAAACTCTCCGGCCGGCCATTTTTATCTCTTGGAGTACTGTTCTTTCTTGCGGGCCTTGCGGCGGCCGGGTTTTTTTCTTTCAACGACCCGAGGATCCCTGGTCAGGAACCCGGCGGCTCGGAGTTTCTTGCGGGACTCCTCGTCCAGGCGGGAGAGCGCGCGGGAAAGGCCCAGCCTCACGGCTCCGGCCTGGCCCTTTTTCCCCCCTCCCCTCACAGTGGCCTTAATCCTGCAGGATTTATCAAATCCTATAAGCTGCATGGGAGCTACAATTGTTTTTGCCAGGTCCTGCCTGTCTGAAAAATACTCCTCAAGCGGTTTCTTATTTACAATAAAACTCTCTTTTTTGTCTCCGGGAAAAACATATACCCTGGCAACGCTGGTTTTTCTTCTTCCCACACCGTTTAGAAGTTCCATACTTTTATTCATTTTAAATTTTAGCCTCCCGGGGGTTTTGAGCTCCGTGGGGATGTTCGCTGTCGGCATAAACCTTAAGGCGCTTAATCATTCTGGAGCCCAGCCTGTTTTTAGGCAGCATCCCCTTTATTGCGTGCCGGATAATAAATTCCGGTTTGTTCTTCATCATCTCCCTGAAAGTTATTGACCTGGAACTTCCCGGGCGGGTAGAAGGAAAAAAGTATTCCTTGTCCTGCTCTTTTTTACCGCTAACCTTAACTTTCCGGGCATCTGTAACCACCAGAAAAGCCCCCTTATCCTCGTGGGGAACATAATCCGGCCTGTCCTTGCCCATAAGAAGCCTTGCCGCACCG
>PWQF01000237.1 GCA_003556865.1 Elusimicrobiota bacterium
CACTGCTGGTTGCCGCTAACCCTGATTTTGACAATCCTGTTATAGAGGCAGAAGGGATTGAAAGCAGCAGTTATCAGGTTACCCAAAAACTTAACTTCAATACAACTTACTGGTGGCGGGTTAATGCTAATAATGAAGGAGGTGGAACTCAGTGCAGTTATGATTTCAAATTTGTAACCCTGGATGCCGCGTATATACAGATAAGTCCGGACTATAAAGAAGTAGTTCCCGGCAGTATGGTTGAATATACGGCCACTGCATATGAGAGTGAGGGGAGTGAACTGGGAGAGATTTCTAAAGAAGTTCACTGGTCTATTGAACAGGGTGCCGGAGGCAGCTGGTCCGATAACACCTATACGGCGAAGTTTCCCGGAAAATGGACGGTGACCGGAGAGTATAAAAACCATACTGCAACCTCTGTGCTGAAAGTTGATGTAATAGAAGCTGGATATATAAATATTTTACCTGAAGAAACTGAAATAAGTTCAGTCCGGTCTGCGACTATAACAGTAAATATAAGTGATGAATCAATGGAGCCTGTCGCCTTTTCACCTGTTATTTTTAACCTTGTGCAGGGTAAAGGTATTTTAAGCAGCACAGTAGTCAAGAGCGGATTAAACGGCGAGGCTTCCGTAATCTTTACTCCGGAAGAAAATTATTCAGGCATAAATATTTTAAAAGCAACTGTAGATGAACTTTCTGCCCAAAGCAGAATAAAAACCTGGGCTAAAATACTGAATAATAGAGAAGTAAGAATAGTTTCGGCTCAGGATCTTAAGACCCGCTTATTTTTTCCCGCCGGGATGATTTTAGAGGGTTCCGAAGTTTTAATAAGGCACAGTGAAGAATTTTCCGATTATGAAAAGGAAATAATAAATATTGCCGACAGCAGGCTTCCGGCAGGAATGAAATCTATGGGTTTAAGGTCTTTTAAAATAGTACAGGGTGAAGAAGAAAAAAGACTTTTTAATAATTATGTCACCATAGAAATTCCTTATGTTCCAGAGCTTAATTTTATGGAGTCCGGCTCTTTTTCATCCCCGGGAGAGCTTAAGCTTCTCAGGTTAAATAAAGATTCTAAAAACTGGGAGCTGGTAGCTGACGGGGGTTTTAACCGGTATGATACTGACAAAAATATAGTTGAGGCAGAAGTGAGGAGGTTTTCTATTTTCGGTATGGGAAGCCTTCTGGAAAACAGACTTAATAATGTAGTGGTATATCCCAATCCGGTTAATTTTTCAGAATCGGTGCGAGGAACTTTAAAGTTTCAAGGTCTTTCCAGGCACAGCACTGTTGAAATATATGATGTAACTATGAGAAGAGTGAGAAAATTAAGTCCCGGTTCCAAATATAATGACGGTATTAGCGGCCGGGCCGAATGGGACGGAAAAAACGAGGCAGGCAGGAGGGTGAGTATGGGGATGTATATTTATGCTGTAACAGATAAGGACGGTAACAGCAGTAAAGGTAAAATAGGTGTTGTAAAATGAAAACTCTTTTTACTCTGTTTATAATTATCGTTACCCCTTTTTCTCTTCTCTGGTCTACCGGTTCTTCTGCTGCCCAGTTTCTTCAGATTCAGCCCGGAGCCCGGTCAGGGGCTGTGGGCGGCAGTTATGTCTCTGTAGTAGAAGACGGAGAAAGCCTGTATTGGAACCCGGCCGGTCTTGCTTCTGTTAAAAGTAAAGAAATTAATTTAAGCCACATGGTTTATCTCCAGGGAATGAATCATAGCTATATATCTTATTCAGAGCCATCCCGAAATTCAGGAGTTTTTTCCCTGGGATTAATTGCACTTTACTCTGACCGCATAAAACTGACGGAGGAGGATGAATTAGGCTACTTAATAGATACCGGCGACAGCTTTAGAAGTCTGGAGACGGCATTTATTTACGGTTGGGGTAAATCCATTAACAATTATTTGGATGTAGGGATTAGCGGCAAATATATCAGTCAAACCATAAATGGGGAAAATGCTTCGGGCTATGCCGCAGATATAGGCTTAAAATATAAACTTTCGGAAAATCTGCATTCTGGAATGAATATACAGCATTTGGGGCCCCCTATTAAAGGGCGCGACCTCCCGGTTAATTTAAAGGTGGGAGTCTCTTTTAAAATCCCTGAAAAGTTAATGATGATTGTTTTTGACTTAAACCAGCCCTTGGCCGGAAAAATAAATTTAGGTGTAGGCGCAGAAAAGAGGCTATATGAAAAACTTAGTTTAAGAGCTGGTTACAACAGCAGGCCGGATTCAGGCGGTATTTCCGGTTTAACTTCCGGGGTAGGTTTGGATATGGGGAAAATTAATTTGGACTATGCTTTTGTTCCTTATGGAATGCTGGGAAATGCACATCAAATTACAGTAAGGACAAATTTTTAAGTCTATATAATTTGTGTTTTATGGGTTTTTTATTTAAGTTGTTTATATGAAGAATATCGCCGAATTATTTTTAGTAAAAACTTCTGAATTTAAAGAAAGAATAGCTTTTGCCGAGCCGGAAACCGGTTGCTTTAATCACCCCTATGGAAGGGTTGAGGAAGGTTATGTATATTACAGCTATTCAGAATTAAGAGATATGGCTCTTAAGACTGCCCAGCACCTTGAGTCCAAAGGTTACTCACGGGGCTCCAGGATTGCTCTTCTTGCCCAGAATTCTGTTTACTGGCCGGTAGTTTATTTTGCTATTCAATTGATTGGCGCTACTGCAGTTCCCCTGGATACTCACCTCAGCGGAAGAGATAATATTCATCTCCTCAGGCACTCGGGGGCCCAGGTGCTTTTTGCTTCCTGCAATGCTTATGATAAAATAGATACGGACCTGGCAAAAGGGCTCAGCCTTAAAGAGGTTATTCTGCTGGACGGGGGCTACCATACGGGCCCGGAGCTTCTTTCAAATATACTTAAATACCGCCAGCTTAGTTCAGAAAAACTTTCCGCACCAGCTTTTATAAGAAGAGAAGATACAGCTCTGTTGCTTTATACCTCAGGAACTACTGCCGAACCCAAAGGGGTATGTCTTACACACGGCAACCTTATTCATCAGGCTAAGGCAATTCCTGCGGCGGTGCCCTACACCCGTGAGGATATCTTTTTAGCAATGCTGCCGCTTTTTCATTCTTTTTCCGCTACATCCTGTCTTCTTACCCCTTTAGTTGCAGGCTGCAAGGTGGTTTTCCCAAGGACCTTTAAATCAAAAATTCTTTTAAATGTGATAAAGAGTCAGAGGGTTACTGCAGTTATAGGCTCCCCGTTTCTTTACCGGCTTCTGCTCCGGGCACTTAAAAATCAGCTGAGTAATTCTTCTCTTTTTAAACGCGCCGCCCTGGCTGCAAAGGGCGGGATTATTACAGCTTTCAGTTCAGGGAGCGGCGGGGGTGAGGGCAAGGGCATATACAGGGTATTAAGGGGCAGGGCCGGTTTGTCTAAGCTTAGGGCTATGGTTTGCGGAGGTGCGCCCCTTATGCCCCAGACAGCAGAATTTTTTGAA
>PWQF01000155.1 GCA_003556865.1 Elusimicrobiota bacterium
ATTTCAGATATGTTTTCATAAACTTTCTTTACCGTGCCCGACCCCGCTTCAAAAACTTCAAACCCCATAGCCCTGAGCCTGGCGGCCAGCTCCCGGTGGGGCTCTCCCGCCGTAAAGACAATTTCAGGATTAATGCTTTTTATCATCTCCAGGGACGGGTTTATCATTTCACCCACCGAAACCTTGCCGGTGGCGGGAGGAGGGTAATCGCAGCTGGATGTGACCCCGTAAAGCTTTTCTTCCCCCCCCAGAAAATATATTATTTCCGTAACTGCCGGCGATAGTGAAACATACCCGTATCCCTCTTCCTTTTCAGGAGCTGCTGAACAGGATACGGAAATCAAAATAAAAAAAAGTAAAATATTTTTAAGCATAAAAAAACCGCGGAAATACTCCGCGGCGGCAGGAAGCTTATATTTTCACCTCCCCTTCCCTCGAAGCATCTTTATTTACGGCAGGCATTCGGGCTAAGGCCCCGGAGGGCCGTACCGTTGCGGGGCAGCGTCCGATTTTACGGAACTTCCCCTGCCGTTCTTATAGTTTATGTGATTTTATTTTTATTGTCAAATAGCAGTAAGACCAACCACCTAATGCCTCATTTAAAAATCTAAACGAAACCATTGACAAAAGATATGATATTGCCATAATGTTTAAAAAAAGAAGAAGGAGCTGATAAATAATGTTAAACCATATAAAAACTTTTATTCTGCTGACCGCAATGACCGGGCTGCTTCTGGTTGCGGGCAATATGATAGGGGGGCAGCAGGGGATGATAATTGCTTTGGTTATTGCTGTGGCAATGAATTTCACAAGCTACTGGTACTCTGACAGGATAATACTAACCATGTACAAAGCGCGGCCGGCCGAAAGGGCTACAAACCCAAACCTTTATTCTGCCGTTGAGGAGCTCTGCCAGGCCGGGCAAATTCCCGTGCCCGCGGTATATATCATTCCTTCCGACGCGCCCAACGCCTTTGCCACCGGGAGAAACCCCAAGAACGGGGCCGTGGCTGTAACCGAAGGGCTTTTGCGCCTTCTGGATAACCAGGAAATAAAAGGAGTGGTGGCCCACGAACTGAGTCACATAAAAAACAGGGATATACTGGTGCAGACAGTTGCAGCAACCATAGCAGGGGCGGTAATGCTCCTGGCTACAATGGCCCGCTGGTCAGCACTGCTGGGGGGCGGAGGACGCGGCAGAAGAGGAGGCGGAAATATCATAGCCCTCCTGGCCGCGGCGATCATAATGCCCCTGGCTGCCATGATAGTACAGATGTCTATTTCCAGGTCAAGAGAATACCTTGCCGACTCGGGGGGGGCCGAAATGTCGGGGAACCCCCTTTACCTGGCCCGGGCCCTGGAAAAATTAAGCAGCCACGGGAGACGGATGAAGGCCAACCAGGCGACCTCCCACCTTTTTATAGTTCAGCCCTTTAAAGGCAAAGGGATACAAGGACTTTTCAGCACCCATCCTCCGGTGGAGGAAAGAGTAAAACGATTAACAGGAAGAACCGCCTGAAGTAATGAAAGATACGCATAAAAGCTTAAGTTTTGAAGAATTAAAAGTCGGGGACTCGGAAACGGTAACCATAAAACTGACCCCGGAGCATATAAATTCCTTTGCCAGCGCCACGGGAGATTTTAACCCCATACACCTGGACAGCAGCTATGCTTCCAACACCCCTTTCGGCCGGCGGATTGCCCACGGTGTACTGCTTACCGGAATTGTTTCGGGGATACTGGGAACAAGGCTGCCGGGTCTGGGCACAGTCGCCAGGCAGATGAGCGCTAAATTCTCCCGGCCTGCTTACGTGGGGGAAACCGTAAAAGCAAGCGTGAGACTGGAAAAAAAGCAGGAAAAGCTTAACTTCTGCCAGTTCAGCTACAAGGTTGTCAACTCCGCGGGGAAACCTGTAGTGCGGGGCAAAGCCCTGGTAATTCCGAAAAGCTCTTCTCAGTAAATAATAGTAAAAGTTAAAATAAATAAAAACGTGCTCAGGGCAACCGCCCCGGAGGCAACCCCGGGAGAATTGTTGTACTTTTCGGACAGTATGTAGGAGTTTACGGCTGATGGCATAAGGGCCAGTAAGGCTGCCGGGGCAGCATAGCAAACGGGAAAGGGCAGGATAAAAATCAGGATTAACGCCGAAAGGAACCCGGCCGTAAACCTGGCCGCAGCTGCCAGAATAACCGTGCACGCCAAAAACATTTTAAGCGAGCTCAGGCGCCACCCCACAAGCGCCAGCATAAGAAATACCGCCCAGTTTTTAAATATTTCAAAAAAGATGTTTGAATGCGGGTATGAAGGACCCCACCTGTTTAAAATAATCCCTGCCGCCAGGGCGTAAATAACAGGGATACGGAAAACTTCCCCTATACGCCCCTTCCCCGAAACCATAAGCACACCGGCAGTAAAAATGAGAAACGTTATGGAGGCATTAAAAATTACTGCAAATATTATTCCCCGGGAGCCGAATACCAGTCCGGCAGCGGGGATTCCCAGGTTGCCGGAATTCATAAAAGCCACAGGCAAAACAATATCCCTGAAGCTGCTTTCCTTAAGGTTAGTTCCCAGGACAAAAGATATAAATATGCCTATAAGCACGGTCAGCAGGGCTGCCGAAAAAAAGAAGCCCGCCTCAAATCCGGTTATCTTTGTCTCCCAGAGTATCTGAAGCACAAAAAGGGGAATTATCCCGTACAATATTATGTCTACCAGGAAATTCTTAAATTTAGGGTGACGGGGGCCGGTAATCAGCCCCAGAAGAAAACCCGTCCCCACCGGAAGAATTATATTTAAGTGCAAGCCTTATTATCCCCGGAAAAGATAGGAGAGTTCTTTTATGATAAGGGGCTCACTCTCAGCGCACCATTTAAGGGCCGGGCGGAAAAATTCTTTTTCCGCAATTATTTCAAATAAAATCCTTTTATCTGCAACCTGATGTTTTACCAGTATAAAGGCTTCAACGGGGGGTTTCAGGCGCCGCCCCAGCTCCTTCCCCAGGGAGTAAAGGGTATCGGGACGGGAAGCGGAGTCGGATATAATGCTTCCGCTGGCCGCAGCCTTATAATTTTCTTTTAAAACCCACCTCCAGTCCGCCCCGGGAGGAGTACTGCCGGAAGGATCCTTATGTAAAAAGGAATAATTTTTTTCTTCCAGCCGGCGGCCGTTAAAATCTCCTATCACATATTTTACCGGCTCCGGATAAGAAGCGGTGTTTGTCTCCCAGAAATTAAAAGAAGGAGAGAAAAGTTTACTCTCGGTCTCCCTGTTCCTGCAGAAATGCAGGACAATAGAGGCCTTTCTTTTCTCAAACCAGAAACAGGCCCGGCAGGCAGGCTCCCGGAAACGGGTAAAGACCATCTCCTCCTTAAGTATTTTTTCTCCGCATATGCTGCAGGTTAAGTTTTCATTCATAATTGTTACCTGGTTTCTATCCTTTCCCCTATAATGCTAATAGGGTGCGGGCAATTTTTCAAGTTAAAGAGCTGCCGGAAATTTAAACTTAAAAAAATAATTTATGCTTGATATTTTCTTTTAAATTATTATTATCTTAGACACAAAAATAAGGCGGATATTAAAATACCGGGAGAAAAATTATGAATAACCAGATCAAGGCCGTTCTTGAGGGTTTTGAACAGAAAAACAGGGGTGAAGTTGAATTTCACCAGGCCGTAAAAGAAGTACTTACCACGATAAGCCCTGTTTTAGAGAGACATCCCGAATTTTTAAAATATAAAATCGTGGAGAGAATTGTCGAGCCTGACCGGGCCATAGTATTCCGGGTGCCCTGGGTTGACCACAACCAGGAAGTTCAGGTAAACAGGGGGTACCGGGTACAGTTTAACAATTCAATAGGTCCCTACAAGGGGGGCTTAAGGTTTCACCCCTCCCTTAACCTGGGTATAGTAAAATTTTTGGCTTTTGAACAGATATTTAAAAATGCCCTTACAACCCTGCCCATGGGCGGGGCTAAGGGGGGCTCTGATTTTGACCCCAAAGGAAAAACCGACATTGACATAATGAACTTCTGCCAGTCATTTATGAGAGAGCTCTTCAAACATATAGGTGAAGATATAGATGTGCCCGCCGGAGACATAGGGGTGGGAGCAAGAGAAATAGGCTACCTTTACGGTTATTATAAACGAGTGGTTATAGAACATACCGGGGTCCTTACGGGAAAAGGGATGGAATGGGGCGGAAGCTTCATAAGGCCTGAAGCAACCGGATACGGGCTGGTTTATTTTGCCCGGGAAATGCTTAAGGATAAGGGCCAGGACTTTAAAGATAAGACCGTGGCCATAAGCGGGGCAGGAAACGTTGCCCAGTTCGCGGCGGAAAAGGCTTCCCAGCTTGGAGCCAGGGTAATAACCTTATGCGACACCGGCTCTACTATCATAGACGAAGACGGTCTGGACGGCGATAAAATAGAATATGTAAAAGAGATAAAAAATATAAATATGGGGCGCATTAAAGATTACGCGGACAAGTATCCTGCAGTATGCCTGCCGGGGAAAAGCGAATGGGATGCAATAAGGGATGAAAAAATTAAAATCGATATCGCCCTTCCCTGCGCCACACAGAATGAGATAGAATCCGACCATGCCCGGGCGCTGATTGAAGGGGGGTGCATATGCGTAGCCGAAGGAGCAAATATGCCTACAAACCCGGAGGCCATAAAAATACTTAAAGATAACGGGGTTCTTTTCGGACCGGGCAAGGCTGCTAACGCCGGCGGGGTATCGGTATCGGGCCTGGAGATGTCCCAGAACAGGCAGATGCAGCAGTGGAGCAGGGAAGAGGTAGATAAAAAGCTTCTGCAGATAATGAAAACAATTCACTCCGTAGTACTTGGCGCCGCGGAGGAATACGGAATGAAAAACGACTATGAGGCCGGAGCAAACATAGCCGGGTTTCTTAAAGTGGCCCGGGCTATGCTGGCCCAGGGAGTAGTCTGAGACTTACCTGCCGTAAACCTTTTTTTTCCTGTAACGGGTATGCAGAAGAGTATGGGAGAGATCTCCCAAAGGTTTTTTAAGAAAAGCTTCATAAAGCTCTTCCACGGCCGGGTTCAGGTGAGACTCCCTTATATCCATTGACTGATCTTCATCATAAAGAGATTTAAGCCTGCTCATTCTTATCTCATAATCAGTGGGAACAGGCTGCCCGCCTCCCCCTATACATCCTCCCGGGCAGGTCATCACTTCTATGAAATGATAAGGGCTTTTACCCTCATCCACCTCTTTAAGCAGTTTCCGGGCATTGGCCAGGCCGTGGGATATGGCCACCTTAATCTTTTTGCCTCCGATATTTACCGCAGCCTCCTTTATTTCCTTCATGCCCCTCAGCTCCTTAAGCTCCAGCGCAGGGAGCGACTTCCCGGTTAATTTAAAATAGGCCGTTCTTAAAGCCGCTTCCATAACCCCGCCGGAGCTTCCGAAAATGGTTGCTGCGCCGGTGGAAATTCCCAGAGGGCTGTCAAAGCGGGATGAAGTTAAATTGGCAAAATCCACACCTGCCTCCCTTATCATATCCGCCAGTTCCCTTGTTGTAAGAACATGGTCAACGTCCGGGAAGCTCTCTTTATCTTTTAAGTTAAGTTCTTCTTTCCAGTATCTGAAGGCTGAATTCATTTCAGGCCTGCCGGCCTCGTATTTTTTAGCGGTGCAGGGCATAACAGAGACAACGCTAATTTTTCGGGGGTCTATTTTCAGTTTCCGGGCATAATAGGTCTTGGCTACCGCCCCGAACATCTGCTGGGGTGACTTGCAGGTAGAAAGATGATCCAGGACCTTAGGAAAAAAAGTCTCGGCAAAACTTATCCATCCCGGAGAGCAGGAAGTTATCATGGGAAGCACACCCCCGTTCTTTATACGGTGAATAAGCTCGTTTCCCTCCTCAACTATAGTAAGGTCTGCGGTAAACTGGGTATCAAAGACCCGGTCAAAACTGATTCTTTTAAGGGCAGATACCAGCCTGCCGGTCATAGCCTGCCCCGGGGCGAAATTAAACTCCTCTCCTATTGCCGCCCTTATCGCCGGGGCGGTCTGCACAACTACAAATTTTTCGGGGTCGTCTATTGCCTCCCAGACACTCCCAACAGAACTTTTTGCCATTAAAGCACCGGTGGGACATACCAGCAGGCACTGTCCGCAGTTTACGCATTCGGATTTTGCCAGACCCCGGTCAAAAAAAGTGCTTACGTGGGCATCCATTCCCCGGCCTGCTATTTCAATGGCATTAACAGTCTGGACGCTGCTGCAGACCTCAACGCATCTTGCGCATAATATGCACTTATCGTGATCCCGGACCAGCGACGGGGAAGAGATATCCTTTTCAATATGCTTTTTTCTTATATTTGGATATGTGCTGTCTCTCACATCCAGCTCATCGGCCATCCGCTGAAGCTCGCATTTCATATTCTTATCGCATTCAAGGCAGTTGCGGGGATGGTTGGCCAATAGAAGCTTAAGATTTGTTTTCCTGGCCCGGCGGACCCTTTTGGTATTGGTAAATATTTCCAGCCCCTCGCTTATCCGGGTAACGCAGGCCCGGACAAGGGCTCGGGCACCCTTGACCTCAACAACGCATATACCGCATGAGGCCCGGCGGCTTACCCCTTCCATGTAGCATAAATTGGGTATTTTAATACCGGCCTTAAGGCAGGCCTCCAGCACTGAAATCCCCTCATACATAAGATAATCCTTCTGGTTTATTTTTATTCTAAGCTGTTTGCTGCTCATGTATATACTCCTTACCTTTTACTTGACATCACACCGTAGACAGCGGAGAGCCTCCGAACGGGCCTGACTTTTGGTCAGGCCCCGGCTCACCTCACTGAAACTGTTAAGCCTATCCTTAAGTTTTATTTTCTTTATTTTCCTGGGGCCTCCGCCACCGGGACTTGAGGGGACTTCCATAGAATAGCTGAACTGTTCAAAAACTGAATTGAACCTTTCCCCGCCTTCAAGCTCGCGGTCTATATTTAAAGCAACCTTTTTTCCCATTGCCAGGGCCTGGGCGGCGGTAGAGGGGCCGCTTACCACATCCCCGGCACCGTATACTCCCGGGGCAAGCTTAAGGCTGAAGGGGTCGGCAGCTGCAGTTCCGTCAGAAGAGAGGGTTATCCCGCATTCAGCTAAATAATCTTTTTCAACCCCCTCACCCACAGCTATAATAGCGGAGTCGCATTTTAAGTTTTCACTCCTGCCGGCAGGCACGGGCCGGGGGCGTCCGGAGGAATCATATTCTCCCGGCCGGGTAACAGCTGCCTTTAAAGATTTAAGGTTCCCGGAAGAGCCCAGGAATTCTTTCGGAGTTCTCCAGAATTTAAATTTGATTTTTTCTTCAGAGGCATCATTTATCTCATGCTCAATTGCAGGCATATCATCTCTGCCCCTCCTGTATAATAAGGTGACTTCGGCCCCCGTCCTTAAAGCAGTGCGCGCAGCATCAATTGCAACATTGCCCCCACCTATAATTATTGTCTTTTTTCCGAGGGAAGGGTGGGTGCCCGAGGCTACGGCCTCAAGATATCCGGTTCCGCTCATTACCCCCTTAAGTCCGGCGCCGGGTATTTTAAGCTCCCTGCTGCTGTAAGCGCCAGCAGCCATTACCATGGCATCATTTCTCTTTTTAAGTTTTTTAAACTCCTCCGCCGTTATCTTTCTTCCTGTTTTAATTTCCACTCCCAACTTTTCTATAAAACCTATTTCTCTTTCAAGCACTTCCCGGGGAAGCCTGTAGGAAGGGATACCCCACCTTAAAATACCTCCGGGTTCACTCTTTTTTTCATACACCTTCACCTTATGGCCCATAAGGGCAAGATAAAAAGAGGCAGCCAGGCCGGCAGGTCCGGATCCTATTACCCCGATCTTTTTAGAAGTGGAAGGGAGCCTCCTCTTTCTTATTTTATCCTCAATTGCCTTAAGCTTTCCCTCTTTATTTATTTGGTCGGCTATATAGCGGTGAACCTCTCCCTGGGCTACAGGCGCATCAATATCCTCCCGGCGGCATCTCATTTTACAGTGGAAGTGGCATATCCGGCCCATAGTTGACGGAAGGGGGTTATCCTTAAGTATCAGCTCAAAGGCCTCCTCCTGCCTTTCCTCCTTAAGAAGCTGAAGGTAGCCGGGCACATTCATCTGGAGAGGACAGCTGTTTTCACAGGGGGAAATAAAAAGATCCCCGCACACCCCGGCCTGGCAGTAACCTTCTTTTATATGGCTGATATATTCACTGCCAAAATATTTCATGGTGGTAAGCACGGGGTTGGGCCCGGTCTGCCCCAGCCCGCATAAAGCGGTATCCTTTATAACTCCGCTTAAGCTATCCAGTTCCTCCAGAAGCTTTATTTTACCCTCTCCTTTTTTTATTTTAGCGAGCATATCCAGAGAGTGGTTTATCCCCTCCCTGCAGGGAACACACTTGCCGCAGGATTCGGAAGTAGTAAACTCCGTAAAGTAGTGGGCCACATCAACCATACAGTTATCCTCATCCATAACCACTACCCCGCCGGAGCCCATAATGGCCCCTATTTCCGCCAAAGCCTCGTAATCTATCGTGCTTTCAAATTTACCGGAGGGTATGCAGCCGCCGGAAGGACCGCCGGTCTGAACGGCCTTTATACTTCGCCCTTTTCCCGCTCCTCCCCCTATATCGTAAACCAGCTTCCGCAGCGGCGTACCCAGGGGCAATTCCACCAGACCCGTATTCTTAATTTTTCCCACCAGAGAAAAGACCTTGGTGCCCGTGCTTTTTTCTGTCCCTGTTTTTGCAAAATCCTCCCCCCCCCTGGCCATAATCATGGGTATATTGGATAAGGTTTCCACGTTATTGATGCAGGTCGGCTTTCCGTAAACCCCTTTTTCAGAAGGGTAGGGAGGCCGGGGCATAGGCCATCCCGGGTGCCCGTGTATGGAGGATATAAGGGCGGTCTCTTCACCGCACACAAAAGCGCCGGCCCCTTCAACTATATGAACTTCAAAATCAAAGTCCGACCCCATTATCTTTTTGCCCAAGATCCCCTTATCCCGGGCCTGCTTTACAGCTTTTTTGAGCCTATGAACGGCAACCGGATATTCTGCCCGGCAGTAAATAATGCCTTCCCCGGCTCCTGTTATATATCCGGCCAGGATCATACCTTCAATTATCATATGAGGGTCACCCTCAAGTTCGTTGCGGTTCATATAGGCTCCCGGGTCTCCTTCGTCCGCATTGCATATTATGTACTTGGGGCTTAAAGGGTTTTCCCTCAGCATATTCCACTTAAGCCATACGGGAAACCCCGCACCCCCTCTTCCCCTCAGGCCCGATTCCCTTATCTCTTTAAGAGCCTCATCGGGACCCGGACCCCGGAGGACATCATATAGGGGCCGGTATCCCCCCGCCCCAATATATTCCTCTATATCCAGAGGGTTAATGATTCCGCAGTCCCTGAGAACATCTTTCTGCTGACCCCTGTAAAAATCTATTTCATTCCATGAGGGAACATTTTTAAGCCCCTCCCCGTAACTTATTTTAGAAGTATGATGGTTCCACTCCCGGATCTTAAGAAGAGTCTTGCCGTTAACCGGATTCCCCGCGGCGATATTATCAACCGCCTCCCCTATGCTCTCCGGGTCAACCCCGCTCATAATCGTAAGGGGTTTACCGGGCACATATATATTTACAAGGGGTTCGGCCGCGCAGAAACCGAAACATCCCGTGGGGACAAGAAGGGCTTCCAGTTTCCTGCGGCTAAGCTCTTTCTCAAACCGGCTGTATATCAGCTCGGCATTATTGCCTATCCCGCAGGTGCTCATCCCCACTGCAATCCTGGGGATAGAAGGCTTTATCTTAGCCAGTCCCCTGTCCCTTATTTTTAAAAGATCTTTTAAAGTTTTAATTTTCATGATTTTGTTCCCAGTATTTCATTTAGTCTGTCCTTAACCATATCCACGGTAACATTCCCGTATATCTTTCCGTCTATCTCCACCACCGGTGCCAGGGCGCACTGGCCAAAACAGGCAACAGACCTTAGCGTAAGCTTGCGGTCCGTGGTGGTAAGAAAAAGCTTGGCATCGCTGGTATCCTCTCCTTCAAATTCGTAGTTTTCCCTAAGATAATCAAGTATTTTTTTTGAACCCTTTGTATGGCAGGCTGTTCCCCTGCAGATGGAAATGCAGTGATCCCCCTGGGGTATAAGGTTGAAAAAAGAGTAAAAAGTTACCACACCGTAAATTTTTGCATAGGGTATTTTTGTTTTTTCCGCAACATAGGCCAGGGTTTTTTCAGGCAGGTAATTATGCCTGTTTTTTTTCTGAATCTCTTCCAGGGTGCTTAAAAGAGCGCCGTGGCTTCCCCTGTATTTTCTTATTATCCTGTCTGTCTCTTTAATTTTTTCTGCATTCACTTTATTGCTCCTTATGTTAATATTTTATCTTCCAGGGTTCCAGAACCCTGTCCAGTACGGCAAGCCCTTTCATATAGGCCAGAAAAAGGCCGTAATTTGTATATGGCACACCGGCCGAATCCAGAACCTGAAGCCTGGCCTGCAGTTTCTGTGAACTTATCATGCAGCCGCCGCAGTGTATGACCAGTGAATAATGAGTTAATTCCAGGGCTTCACCGAATTCCCGCCCGAAGCTGAATTCAATTTTTACCCCGGGCAAGCTATTTTCTATAAACCGGGGGATCTTTACCGTGCCTATATCTTCGGCTATCCGTGAATGGTTACAGGCCTCGGCCACCAGCACGCTGTCCCCCTTTTTCAAACCTTCCAAAGCCCTCAGGCCACAAACAAACCGGACAAGATTTCCCCGGCTGAAATAATTGATCATTATCATTGAAAAAGTGGTCAGGGGAATATCCTTATCCAGCCAGCGGTGAACCACGCCGGCGGCCTGGGAATCGGTTATTACACCTGCCGGTTTTTCCCTAAAAGAAGATATGAATTTTTTAAACCTTTCCTTTTCCTTATTTTTAATAATAGTATCACGGGAATCAGCTGCTGATAAATCCAGGCGGAAAGAAGAGGGATAGGCCCAGTTCCTTGTAATATATTCCTCTGTCATGGCCTGGGGCCGCAGAAACCTTCCGGGAGGGGTTTCCTGATCCATTGGTATTACCATAACATAAAAAGAATTCTTCTGTAAAAAAGGGAGAAGCCTGGTCTTCTGGTTTTTACTCTTAAAATTACTGATTAAAAAATTTAAAAGGTCCTGGCGGTTCCGGGACTCCAAAACATTTATT
This sequence comes from Elusimicrobiota bacterium, assembly GCA_003556865.1. Next base: position 11,234 of record PWQF01000155.1, read on the forward strand.
TTTATATTTTTATATTTTTTTAAAAACCTGTTTTTCTCTTCCAGCTTATTAATAAGCTCCCTGTCTTCGGGCCTGAAAAGATTATAAATAATTAAAGCCTCTTTTTGCTGACCATCTATAAGTGATGCCAGCTCTTTTTCAGAATTAAGTTCTGCTGATGAAGGGTCAACAACCAGTAAAATTAAGTCACACTCCTTAAGGAGCTTTAAACCCTTCTTCTTTTTCTTGCCCCCCAGCCCCCCGGCCTCGTTTATTCCAGCAGTATCATAAAAGCTGACCGGTCCCATTCCGTGAAGTTCCTGGTTAATTACCCTGGTGTCGGCAGTAGTCCCGGGGGTTTCATCTACGATACTGGCCTCCTGCTGTGAAAGCAGGTTAACCAGGGAGCTTTTGCCAGAGTTCATTTTTCCGAATATACCTATATTATCTCTTTCAACAATTACAGACATCTTTTTTTAACTCTCTTTTTAAAAAACGCGGGGAATCGCCCCATTCATTTAATACAGGTTCAAGCCCTATTTTTTTTACTCTCTTTATTATACACTCAAAGCATTCAGCAGGCCCTTCCTTCAGACAGGGCTTTCCGTCATAAAGAGTATATTGGGGCCTGTATTTTTCCGGAGTGGCCACGGGCATTATAACGTTCGCCCCCGCTATGAGGGCCTTTTCCCTTCCTTCAGGATCAAGGGCCTGAAGAGCCGTGGGTGCGGCAATATTTATATCGGGCATCATAAGCCTTAAGACTGATATCATGTTAATACTTTTAGAAAAAGCCTCCTCCCTGCTGTAACTATTTTCCTTGAGAGGGCTGCCGGAAAAGGGTATATACGGACCCATTCCCACCATATCAATATCCATCTTTCTAATAAAGAGTAAATCCCGGGCCAGGTCTGAAACTCTCTGAAAAGGAGAAGATATAATAACCCCGGTTCCTACCTGAAACCCGGTCTCCCTCAGGTAGTCCAGAGATTTTTTCCGCTTCTCAAAGCTCATATCCCGGGGATGAAGCCGGGCATAATGACCTGGAGAAGAAGTCTCTATCCGTAAAAGATACCTGTGAGCGCCTGCCTCATAAAATTTCCTGTAAATATCTTCCTCCTGCTCTCCCACCGAAAGAGTAATCCCCATCTCCGGAAAGCGGTTTTTAATCTCCCTTACAACTTCAGAAACAAAATCAGTAAACTCTTTTCCCTGCTGCTGGCCTGACTGTAAAACCAGCGACCTGAAGCCTGCTTCCCGGCTTAATCGGACAGCTTCCATTATCTCTTTTTTACTCATCATATAACGCTTCAGGGATCTGTTTGATTTCCTGATGCCGCAGTAAAGGCAGTCTTTGGAGCAGATATTTGAAAACTCTATCAGGGCGCGGAAAAATATTTTAGACCCCCGGCATTTATCCCTTATCCGGGACGCCTCCCTGACCAAAAGCTTCTGTTCCTCCCATGAACAGTTTATCAGCCTTTGAAGCTTTTTCTTAGAAAAAAAGGTCTCTTTCTCCATTTTTTATCTTTTCTAAATACTTTTCTGTCTCAATACGCCTGGTTTTCTGCGGAATCTTTTTTAAATTATTTCTTATAAGTTCTTCCCCGGCGTATTTTACCTCTTCATCACCGTAATCCTCAAGGTATTCCTGGAGGGTAACAAGTGCATTGGGAAGGCAGTGAAGCTTTATCAGCCCCGGACGGGCAAGGTCCATAAAATCCTCCCCCACTCTGCCCACCCGGTAACAGCCCGTGCAGAAAGAGGGGATATGCCCTTTCTTTATTACCGCCTTTATAACCTCTCCCGTGGAACGGGTATCATTCAGAGAGAACTGGCCCGTCCTCAGATTGATATCCGTAGGATCCGAGTAGCCCCCGGGAGATGTGCTGGAAGAAGCGCTTATCTGGGAAACCCCCAGTTCAATAACCTCTTCCCTTATTTCCGGCTTTTCCCTTGTAGATAATATTATTCCGGTATAGGGCACGGCGCAGCGCAGAACAGCAACTATTTTTTTAAATTCCCTGTCGGAAACAGGAAAAGGAATGCTGCTGGAAAGGGGCGCGCCCGGCGCGGGTTCCACCCTGGGAACAGATATTGTATGTGGTCCCACCCCGTATTTTTTTTCAAGATACCTGGAATGCTCTAAAAGCCCCAGAACCTCAAACCTGTAATCATAAAGACCGAAAAGAGCCC
>PWQF01000075.1 GCA_003556865.1 Elusimicrobiota bacterium
AAGAGCTGCCTTCCGCCCTTAGCTCGTCTATAACCACGCTTATATTATGCTTTTTCCTGCCGTCAAGCTCTATATCCTCTTCCAGGGAATAAGGCCTGCCGTCAATCTTAACCTTTATAAACCCCTCCCCCGAAAGGCGCTGAAAAAGCTGGCTGTACTTGCCTTTTCTTCCCATTACCACCGGCGCCAGTATCGTGACGCGGGTTCCGGCCCCTTTTTTTATTATCTGCCTTACTATTTCCTTATGGGATCTGGCTTTAATTCTCCTGCCGCATCCGGGGCAGTGGGGAATGCCCGCCCGGGCAAAAAGGAGGCGCAGGTAATCATAGATTTCGGTCAGGGTCCCCACCGTAGAACGGGGATTATATCCGGGTCCTTTCTGCTCTATAGCCACGGCGGGGGGTATCCCTTTTATCATATCCACCCTCGGTTTTTTAAGGTCGCCGAGAAACTGGCGGGCATAAGCCGAAAGGGACTCCACATACCGGCGCCGCCCCTCGGCATATATGGTGTCAAAGGCAAGAGAAGATTTGCCGGAGCCGGAAACACCGGTAACGGCAATAAATTTACCCCTGGGAATCTTTAAGCTTATATTTTTAAGGTTATGCTCGCAGGCTCCTTTAATGGAAATAAACTTTTTCATATGAGAGTATCTTTTTTAAACTCCTCCGATCGGTTTGGATGGTCTATGTTGTAGTGAAGCCCCCTGCTCTCTTTTCTGAGCATAGCGCTTCTTATTACCAGAGAGGCTGTCTCAGACAGGTTTCTAAGCTCGACAAGAGACGGGGTTATAAGGTAATTCCAGTAGTAGTAATTGATCTCTTCTTCAATGATTTTCAGCCGCTTAAGGGCCTGGCTTAGACGGTAATCGCTGCGGACTATTCCCACATAGTTCCACATAAGCCGCCTTATTGACTGCCAGTTCTGCTCTATAAAAACTTTTTCCCGGGGGAGCCTGTCGCCCGTATATTTCCAGGGCGGGAACTGATCTGCTTTCCAGTCCATTAAATTTTGGTTTAAAAACCGGGCAGCCTTTTTAGAGTAAACCAGGGCCTCCAGCAGGGAGTTGGAGGCCAGCCTGTTGGCCCCGTGCAGCCCGGTATGGGAACCCTCCCCCACCGCCATAAGAGCTTTTATTTCAGTTAAGCCGTTTCTGTCTACGGGTATCCCGCCGCAGCAGTAGTGGGCCGAGGGAACAATGGGTATATATTGGGAAGTTATATCTATCCCCAGCCCTTTAAGGCGGGAATATATGGTGGGAAACCGTTTCCTTATCTGCGAGCCCTTTTTTTGGGAACTTATATCAAGGTAAAGGTATTTCACTCCCTCTTTTTTCATTTCCCTGTCTATGGCCCTGGCAACTATATCCCGGGGCGCCAATTCCCCCCGGGGATCATAATCTTTCATAAAGGCCCTTCCTTCCCGGTTTCTTAAAACCGCTCCTTCCCCCCTCATAGCCTCGGTAATAAGAAAAGAGGGGTCCGAAGGAGAATAAAGACTGGTGGGATGAAACTGTATAAACTCCATATTTGCGGGACGGCACCCTGCCCGGCGGGCCATGCATATACCGTCCCCTGTAGCCGTATCGGGATTTGTAGTGTAAAGGTATGCCTTACCTATACCCCCTGTAGCCAGTATAACCGCCCGGGCCGAAAAAAGCTTAACCTTCAGGCTCCTGTTCTCCAGGACATAGGCCCCCCCGCATTTTTTTTCTCTGACATTAAGGTCAACCGCGCTATGGTCCCTGAAAATATTTACATTTTTTTTCTCTTTAAGCCTCTCCAGCAACCGGTCAATCAGCTCTTCTCCCGTCCTGTCGTGATGATAAAGTATCCTGCGGCGCGAATGGCCGCCCTCTTTCCCCAGAAAAGGTTTACCGTTGCCGCCGCTGAACTTAAAACCCCATTTTTTAAGGTCCTCTATCCTTTCTGGTCCATCCTCTATGACCTCCTTTACCACTTCACGGCGGCAGAGGCCGGCCCCCGCCTCCAGGGTGTCGGAAACATGCCGTTCAAAAGAGTCCCCGGAAGAGGAAACGCAGGCTATCCCCCCCTGGGCCCTGCTGGAAGAAGAGTCTCTTAACCCGGCCTTGGTTATAAGGTTTACTGAAATATCATCATTTAAATAAAGCGCTGCAGCCAGCCCCCCTATTCCGCTGCCTATTATAAGGCAGTCGCTTTTTATTGCCCGGGCGGTCATTAAACTGTTTTAAGCATCCTGTCAAGGGCGCGGCGGGCTTTATTAATAACCGGGGCCCCCACACTGACCCGGCCCTTAAGGTTTTGCATTGAATAAATGATTTTATCCAGGGTGGTTTTTTTCATATTGCGGCATATTATGGAATCCGCCGCAGGTATAAATTCTATTCCGGGAAACTTTTTCTTCAGCGGGTAGATGATGCCCTCCTCGGTAGCCACTATAAATTTTTTGCTGCCGTCCTCCGCGGGCACCCTGAACATTCCGGAAGTGGAGACTATATAATCGGCAAGCCTTAAAACCCGGGGCGGGCACTCCGGGTGAGCCATTAAAGGGGCGCCGGGGTTAGCTTCACGGGTCCGCCTGACCTCACTGGCGCTTATGGAATGGTGAACTATACAGTAACCTTCCCAGGATATTATTTTTTTATCTGTCCGGGACCTCACATACGCTGCCAGATTTTTATCGGGCACAAATATGACCTCTTCTTCTTTAAGGGAATTTACAATTTTAACTGCATTAGAGGATGTGCAGCAGATATCGCTCCCGGCCTTGACTGCTGCCGATGTATTGACATAGCTCACTACCGGTGCTCCGGGATGCTCTTTCCTGAATTCTTGCAGCTGACAGGCAGTTATCATATCAGCCATAGGGCAGGTAGCCCCCGCAGCGGGGTTAAGCACTATCTTTTCCGGGGAAAGTATTTTTGCCGTTTCCGCCATAAAATCAACCCCGCAGAAAAGGATTACATCTGCTTCAGTCTCTGCCGCTTTCCTGGAAAGCTCCAGGGAGTCCCCGGTAAAATCCGCCGCATCCTGTATTTGGGGCAGCTGATAGTTATGGGCAAGAATAACGGCATTAATCTTTTCCTTTAATTCTTTTATCTCGTCTATCTTATTTTTTTCTTTCATTTAATTTTCAGTTCTATATTATCAATCAGCCGGGCTTTACCTACCTTTACCGCGGCGGCTATAACCGCGTCGGAATCAAGAGCCTGAATTGGTTCAAGCCCGGAGGCGCTGTAAAGACCGGCATACTCTACTACTGCCCCCTCTATTTTTTCAGTTATATAATCTTTAATGAACTCAGCTATCTTTTTTGCATCCCTCTCCCCTGACTCAGCCATTTTTTTTCCCTTAAGCAGGGCCTTATATAAGGCGGGGGCCTCTTTCCGCTGCCGGGGTTCAAGGTAAAGGTTCCTGGAAGAAAGAGCCAGCCCGTCCTCTTCTCTTACCGTGGGACAGGCTATTATTTTTACGCCGCTCTTAAGGTCCCTGC
>PWQF01000204.1 GCA_003556865.1 Elusimicrobiota bacterium
CAGATAAAAATATAAACAGGATTATCCAGGGTGCTCTTGACAGCCTTGCCCTTGCATATACACGTAAGGATTCAAGAGGGTTCATGGACCTGGTAAGCAGAGATTTTTTAGGCGGTGACACTATTCTGGATAGCGCCTTAAGGAAGGATTTCAACGCTTTTGACCATCTGGACCTGCGCCTGACCGCTGCAAGCGCCGTTTCGGATACACGCGGCAGGGTAAGAGCTGTGGTAAATTATGTCAGGTCGGCAACTTCTTCAAGAGACGGTAAAACATACCGTAATGACGGCATCACTGAATTCGGCTTTGAACTTAGGTCAGAAAAGGTTCTGCTGCATAGCATGAAGCATCCCCTTATATTCGGACTTAGCGAAGCCAGGGAAGTAGCCTCCGGCAGAACAGTAATAGGTGCTAATGAGGAAATTCTTCTGATAACCCCCGGAGGGGATATAAAAGAGATGCCCTTTGATGAAGCCATCAAAGAGATTGAGGAAGGCATCAAAGAGGTTGAGAACGGCAAAACCGGAACCCCTGAAATTTTCTCGGGATATATTACTTCGGAGACAAGGGATCATTTTAATTTTTCCACAGGTGAAAAAGTTTCCCTGCCTAAACGCCCTTACGGAGGCCCGCCCACACCTCTTCCCGACGGCTATGACATAGGACTTATGGAACGGGATTATCTTTCAATCCAGAATTCGGTGGGATTTCAATTCCTGCCGGCCGGAACTGATATTGAAACTTTAAGTTCCGTTCCCACATCAGGCTACAGCCAGCAGGCGCAGATAACCCTGTATGATTATAATTTAAACGGAAGATGTATAGCTTTTAAGCTCGGAAACGGAAACTACGCCGTTATGCAGATAGACAGGTATCGTGATTTTTACGGTGATAATTACGACAGGATAGATTTCCGGTATAAATACCAGAGCGACGGGACCAATAATTTTTAATAATGAAATTTAAACTTATTTTTATATTCATACTTTTTTTCTCCGTCCCCCCCGCTGCCGGCTCAAGTGAGATTTTTGATGCGGCTATGAGGGTTCTGGAACGGGAGGAGTCTGCAGAAAAAACCGGACTGGGTGACCGTGTCAGAAAAGCGCAACAGAGCGCAGAAAAAGCAGAATCTGAAGCCCTGGAAAGCCTGTTAACGGGAGGAGCTTCAATTGCCTACGGCGAGCTTCTTTCCCATGCCCAGAATACCGGAATGGCCCAGTTTTCCGCTGAGGCCTGGAAGGGGGGCCAGGTTGCAAAAGACCTTGCCAGGGCAAACAGGTTCAGGGGATATACCGGCAAACTGAATACTGCCCTGGGCCGCGCCACAGGCGCCTTGAGACTGGGGGAGAACATATATATGGGCGATGTTGACGAGGCGGCCATAACCGGGGTTACAATGGTTCTCTCAGAACTTCCGAATCTGCCCGGAGGCCCTGCGATGATGAAATATGTGGGAATATCAGGTCCTGTGCTTGGCGCTGCAATACTTACGTTTAATATATGGAGGGCCTCAGAGCAAGCCCTGGCTGAGGCTCGGGCAGGGGTACATCTGCAGTCTCTTTTTTACTCGGTTGAAAGAATGTGCCGAGACAGGGACCGTCAGCTGGGCATAGGAGATCCTATCCCGGTATCACGTGAGAATGTTGATAAAGTATGGAGAAGGCTGCTTACCGACAAATCGTTCCGCGAAAACTTCAGGTCTTATGTAGAAGTGGAGCTTAAAGAAGATTTCCCGGATACGGGATGGTTCCGCTCTGTTGCCGACAGCCTTTATACTTTTGGCGGCACCCAGACTGCCGAGGATATGCAGCAGAGACGCCTTGAAGCCGAGTTGCATGAAAGGGAATCCGATATAAAAGCATACATTTCCGGGGTGCTCAGCAGGCTTAACATGTACTGGAAGGCGCGGGAAGAAGGAGTCATTGCCCGGCAGGTGGGAAGAGCTTTGGCCGGGGATATTGACAGGGCCTCAAAATCTCTGGAGAGCGGGGTTGCAAGGGTTGCCTATGCCGCCCAGAGACTTGATGATGTTACATTTTATGCCGAAGAAAGCATGGAAAGAGTGGAACGGGCAGCCGATGAAGGGGATTTCCGGGTGCTTATGTATATCCGCCGCAGGATATATGATTACGTGAAAGATATCATTGCCTGGATCCCCGACGGAGAACCACTGGGAGAGCAGAAACAGAGAACCTTTGAACTGCTCAGGGATGCTTACGTGGCAGCCGGAAACGAGCTGATTGAAATAAGGGCGGGAATACAGGAGAGGATGAGAAGACCCGAGACTGAAGAGGTTGAATATGAGTATGTTCCAATAACTGCTTCTATGCTCTATAGCTCACATATGGTTCCCGTGATAGAGAATTGGCCGGAGTTTAACTGGGGATGGACCGACAATAAAGAGGATCTCCTTAACGATATGCGGGAGCATTTTTCTTCACTTTTTGAATCCGGGAAAAAAGAGGCTATGGAAAATTCCATCCGGGCCTGGAAAGCAGGGGCCTACGGCAGGGCAATTCAGGATCTGACAGGCGCCGGACAGGAGTATTCGGTCCCCGAAGAAGAGACCATTGCCTTTTACGGCTCTTCCCTGCGTTCAATCACTATCCCTCCCCCGCCGGAGCTCTCCCAGGATTCGGGCTACTCACCAAGCGAAAAGAGAGAGATCCGGAAAGAGTGGAATAAAGCGGGCAGCATGTACCGCGAAGCGGTAGAGCTTAAGGTTGAACTCATAAACCAGAAAAAAGAAGAGGTTCTTCAGTTTATGGAAAGAACCTATTCTTTCTATGAGGAACTTTACAGCGAAATTAAAGAAGAAGCTGAAAAGATAAGAAGCCGGTTTTGGTCTATATATAACTCACTTGCTCCCGATGAATCCCCTGAAGAAAGATTGCGCAACGCGCGCAGCAGTTATGAAGAAATTAAATATACGGGTCTGCCCCGGTATGAAACAAGGCCGGAAGAAAATGTTTTTTCCCAGGCCCAGCTCCGGTTAAGGCGCAGTGGGCACGATATAAGAACCAGGCTTGATTACCTGGAGCAGGCAGTTGAAGGGTGGATAAGCGACCACCGGCAGGCCGTTGAGGAATTTGATGCCGCAGTAAGGGAGACGGAGCCCGATATTGAAGTAATCCGGCGTCACTACGACGATGAGTTTCTTGCCGACACCTATTATATAGTATCCCCCAGGCCGGGCAGGCATGCTTACGCCGACGGGCTCAACTATGCCCAGGTAAGGTCAAGAAGAAGCCGAACTCCCGGCTATATTGCTTCGCTGCGCAGCCGCGGCGCAGCTCTTGCCGCCGAGATGCAGAGAGATATAAATAATATTGATATGGCTATGTTCTGGATAGAAAGAGCAGAGCAGGACTATAATGAGTTTATGCAGATGAGAGAGAAATTCTTTCTTATCCCGGCCGGGG
>PWQF01000180.1 GCA_003556865.1 Elusimicrobiota bacterium
CTTCAGAGGGCGTATGACCAGATTATGCATGATGTAGCTCTTCAGGAACTGCCGGTGATATTTGCTGTGGACAGGGCGGGTATAGTAGGGGAAGACGGGCCTACCCACCACGGGCTTTTTGACCTTTCTTTTCTTTCCACCGTGCCCGGAATGACGGTGGCTGCCCCCTGCTGCGGCAGGGAACTGGAGGAGATGCTTAGGGCATCTGTAAAATGGGAAGGGCCCTGCGCCATAAGGTATCCCCGGGGAGAAATTCATGATTGTCCGGAGGGAAATGAAAAACCCGTTAAGAAAGGAAAAGGGGTTTTGCTTAGAAAGGGAAAGGATATTACGGTAGCGGCCATAGGAAATACGGTTGGTCCGGCCCTAAAAGCTTCGGATATGTTAAAGGAAGAGAATATAGATGCGGGTGTAATTAATCTCAGGTTTGCCAAGCCGCTTGATAGCCGGCTGCTTCTTTCCGAAGCAGGTCAGAGCGGCTCTATAATTACTGTCGAGGAGAATACAATTGAAGGGGGAGTGGGAAGCAGGGTCAGGGAAATTATGCCGGGACCGGTTAAAGTTAAATCTATTGCCGTTGAGGATAAATTCATTACCTACGGCAGTCCGGATGAGCTCAGAAAGCTGTGCGGGCTGGATGCCTCTGGAATATACCGGAAGACAAAAGAGTTTTTAAAAGAGTAAGTGAAAAAAAAGTCATATGCCTCCAGGGGGGGAGTTAAACTTGAAAATTTTATAAGGCAGTCCGGTTTTAATCCCGCATCCAAAGTGGTTCTGGACGGAGGTTCTTCTCACGGGGGGTTTACCCAGGTTCTTCTTCTGAAGGGGGCTCGAAAAGTATACTCCCTGGATGTGGGGAAGGGGCTTTTAGACTGGAGACTCAGGAATATGGACCGGGTTCAGGTTATGGAGGGGAAGAATTTACGAAACATAACTAAAGAGGATTTCTCGCCGCTCCCGGATATGGCCACTATAGACGTTTCCTTTATTTCCCTTAAGAAAATACTTCCGGTGGTTTTTAATGTTGCTCTGAAAGAAGTGGCTGCACTGGTAAAACCTCAGTTTGAGGCCTTATACAGGGAAAGCTCGGCTGGAGGAGGGGTTATAAAAGATGAAAAAATTCACCGGAGGGTTATAAAGGATATAAGAGAAAAGGTAAAGGATAAAAGATGGAGATATATAGGGACATACTCTTCCGGCTTAAGGGGAAGAAAGGGGAATCAGGAATACTTTATTTATTATGAAAGAATATAAACACGGAAAAATAGAAAAGAAATGGCAAAAAAAATGGGCAGAGGAGAAGAGCTTCTTAACGGATAATAAAGTTTCTGAAAACGAAAAAAAATATTATCTTCTGGAGATGTTCCCCTATCCTTCCGGACGACTGCATATGGGCCACGTTCGAAATTATGTTATAGGCGATACGCTTGCCCGTTTTTTAAGGCGCAGGGGTTATAAACTGTTATATCCCATGGGGTATGACTCTATGGGCCTTCCTGCGGAAAATGCGGCCATAAAGGGAAAAAGCGACCCTGAAACCTGGACGGATAAATGCATAGAGGAGATGTCCGCCCAGCAGAAAAGGCTGGGACTCAGTTATGACTGGTCCCGTCTCATAAAAACATCCGACAGCGCTTATTACAAGTGGAATCAGTGGATTTTTCTTAAGATGCTGGATAGAGGCCTGGCCTACCGCAAGAAAGCGGCCATAAATTACTGCCCTGACTGCGCCACCACTCTTGCAAATGAGCAGGTCGAGGGAGGCCGCTGCTGGAGGTGCTCAGCTCCGGTTGAACTGAAGGTAAGAAAACAGTGGTATTTTAAAATAACTTCTTATGCGGATGAACTTTTAAATGACCTTGAAAAACTTAAAGGCTGGCCGGTTGCGGTTAAAGTTCAGCAGAAAAACTGGATAGGAAGGTCAGAAGGCGCCCTTATAAAATTTAAAATAGCCGGCAGTTCCCGCACACTTGAGGTGTTTACTACCCGCCCCGATACTCTTTACGGGGCCACCTTCATTCTTATCTCTCCCCGGCATCCGGATATAATGGAAATTGCAAAAGGCGATAAAAAGAAGATAAAGGAGTTTATAAACTCCACCCTTAGCCAGGCCCATGATAAGGGCAGCGAAGGGGAAAAGAGGGGTGTTTACCTGGGGGTTGAGGCTCTCAACCCCGTAAACGGGGAAAAAATACCGGTATATGCAGCCAACTTTGTTTTTATGGAATACGGGACCGGCTCCATAATGTCCGTTCCCGCCCATGACCAGCGGGATTTTGAATTCAGCAAAAAATACGGTCTGAAAATAAGAGAGGTCATAAGAGGGGGAGATAATAAATATGACGGCAGCGCGGCCTATGAAGGGGAGGGGAGCCTGATTAATTCCGGCCCGTTCAATGGACTGGACTCCTCTATTGCCAAGAAAAAAATAACTGAATACCTCAGCGAAAATAATTATGGGGAATTTTCGGTTCAGTATAAGCTCCGGGACTGGCTTATTTCCCGCCAGAGATACTGGGGCACTCCCATACCAGTGATTTACTGCAGCCGTTGCGGAACAGTTCCGGTAAATTACTCTGATCTGCCGGTAAAGCTTCCAAAGGATGTAAGTTTTACCCGGAAAGGAAACCCTCTTCAGACAAGCCAAAGCTTTAGTTCCTGTACCTGTCCCCGCTGCGGCAGTCAAGGGAAAAGAGAAACCGACACAATGGATACCTTTGTGGATTCTTCCTGGTATTATTTCAGGTATATTAACCCCCGCAATGAAAAAAAGCCTTTTTCCGCCGGGGATGCAAACCGCTGGCTTCCCGTTGACCAGTACATAGGGGGGATTGAACATGCTGTTCTTCATTTGCTTTATGCCCGTTTTTTAACAAAGGTATTAAGGGATATGGGGCTTACGGATTTAAGTGAACCCTTTAAGAACCTGCTCTGTCAGGGAATGGTTTTAAAGGATGGGGCAAAGATGAGCAAATCCCTTGGGAATGTGGTTGACCCCCAGCAAATTATAGAAAATTACGGCGCTGATACCGCACGCCTCTTTATTTTATTTGCCTCCCCCCCCTTAAAGGACATGGAATGGTCGGATGAAGGTGTAAGGGGTTCTCACCGGTTTTTAAACCGCCTATGGAAGCTGGTACAGGAGGAAAAAAAGTTTAAAAAGGGTAAAGGGGAGCCTGATCCTGAATTTAAGCATATATTACATACCAGGATTAAGGAAGTTACCGTTGATATTAAAAACAATTTTCAGTTTAACACCGCTATTGCCCGGATTATGGAGCTTGTAAATGAGGTGAGCTCCCGCACGCCCGGCACCCGGGCGCGGAAGCAGGGCCTTCTGGCTGCAATAAGCCTCCTGGAGCCCTTTGCGCCCCATATATGCCGCCAGATGTGGGAGGAACTGGGAGAGGATGGAGACC
>PWQF01000166.1 GCA_003556865.1 Elusimicrobiota bacterium
ATTTGGATATAGCTGTTGCAATGATTCCACCTATAGATCTTTGCAATCTAATTAAAAAAGATATATTTTTGTTTCAGGGGGGTCACGATGTCCCTTCCGTTCCCTGACAATCCTAAAATCTGATGTTAGAAAATGTCAGATATTTTTGAAAGAACTTTTTTATGATTTTACCGCTTTCGTAATTTTTTATTTTACTACCAATTTTACAAACCTTATCTCTTAATATAGTATACATAATTATGGAACTGTTTTTAATTTTTTCCGGGGCTTTTATAGTAGCTCTTTCGGGGGCCCTTATGCCGGGACCTCTCTTAACGGTCACTGTGGCCCATTCCCTCCGGCGGGGTTTTTCCGCCGGGCCTCTGGTTGTGCTGGGCCATATGCTTTTAGAATTAACTTTAATTATATTTATTCTAATGGGACTTAAAAATTTTTTAACTCTACCGTATGTAGTGATAATAATATTTCTGGCAGGGGGCCTGATTCTCATTTATATGGGTATTACCATGTTGGGCTCATCTAAAAGACTTACCCTGGAAACCCGTACTGAAGATCTTTCTCTCCTGACCAACAATCCTGTTGTGAGCGGTATTGCTGTAAGTCTGGCTAACCCTTACTGGATTATCTGGTGGGTTACCATAGGACTGGGTTATTTAATTAAAGCCATGGAATACAATTATCTGGGTATCAGCTTATTTTTCAGCGGGCATATTCTAGCGGACCTGGGATGGTATTCTTTTATATCCTATACTTTCAGCAAAACAAAAAAATTTGTCAAAAAAAACATTTACCGAAAGATAATTTATGCCTGTGGAATATTTTTAATTTTGTTCGGCCTATGGTTTATTTACGGAGGCCTGGAAAAAATTATTACTTAACGAGCCTTGCATTTTAACTTACCTGCGCAACTTAACTATATTTTCTCAGAGAGATTCAAAACAATTTCCCTGAAAGCTTTTATATCGAAAGGGGGGGCAATAAATTTAAAATTCATTTCCAGGAATGCACCTGTCTCTTCTTTTGGAAAAAAGTCGTAATCGGACTTGCCAAGCAGCTCCTGTCGGCAACAGCCCGTAAATTCGCATAAGCCATCGTACCATAGTCCAGCACTGTTTTGCAACTTTCATAAAAATGGGACCAGCTTCAAAACTATTAATGAGATTTAGAAACCTTTTTCCTCTCTTTTGAATGATTTTCGCCCTTTATCTTCCCCCCCTTTTATTATAGAGACTTATTTAAAAAATTAATTAAATAAAAAAATACTGGCCGCAGCCAGTGTTTCTGATAATTCTTTATATTGATCAAAGTAATTACTCTCCATCTGTATTATTTAAAAAATATATATGATAGCTATAGCACCCCGTTTAAATACTCATAAGGAAAGCATTTCTTTTACTTTGGTCTTCAATTTTTCCATTTTAAAAGGCTTAAGAAGGAAAGCCGAAGGTCCTTCCGGCTTTAAGGTTTCATAAAGCTCCCTGTCTTTTACCAGTCCGGAATTAAAAATTACAGGGGCCCGACATCCTGACTCCCTTAGCTTTTTTATACTTTTCCAGCCGCTTGATTTTGGCATAACAATATCTGATATTATTAAATCATAACGTTTTTTCATACCTTTCTGTACCAGTTCCTCTCCTGTAGATGCTGTGTCCAGGTGATAGTTTTTTGCAAGGGCAACTTGCAGCATTTTAATAACATCTTCTTCATCATCGGCAATTAATATTTCAGGTTTTTTTTGTTTTTTGCCAGGCTCTCTATTTCCGGTATCAATTTCAGATGAATAAGGCTTGGCAGAGGCACGGTTATCCTTAATAAACATATTCGGGCCCAGAACTTCCTTGACCGCTTTTAAAATCCCGGAAGGGGTAAAGGGTTTTTCCAGAAATCCGTGAACACCATAACTGCTGTCTGCCAGGTCAAAACCCTCAAGCGTCATCACTATAATACGGCTCTCTTTCAGCTTCTGTTCTTTTCTTATGCTGCTGACTATACTGTATCCGCTGATATTCTTCATCATATAATTTATGATGAGCAGCTTGGGTTTATATTTTCTGGCTTTTTCCAGACACTGCCGGCTGTCGGAGGCTTCTATTAAATGCACCCTGTAATCCCTTAAGGCTATCTTTACCATGAACCGGGTCTCTTTGCAGCTGTCTGCAACAAGTAATTTTTCCGCAGGATTCTTCATCTCATTATTGCTATAGCTATCGCAGCTATGCTAACAACAGAAACCGCTATACCCGCTACAACTGCTATATTTATTCTTTCTACCGTTTTTTCTGCAGGGGGAACCCTGACTATAGTTAAATTTTCTTCTGAAATTCTGCCAAATTCATTTTCAGTTTTTATATTTATATAATTTTCCCCCTCTTCAAGCTCCACCCCACTTATAAATGAACCATCCCGGTCAGCCCTTACGGGACTTTCATTAATTGTAACCCGGGCGCCGGGAGCGGCCTCTCCCTGTACAGTTACAATACGACTTTCCAGTTCCATATAATCTGAAGGCTCTGTTATCTTAAGCAGAGGCGGGGCAGTATTAACAGTAAACCGGGAGGGAGAAGAGAAGCGGCTAACCTGCCCCTCTATTCCCATAAGCGCAGCTCTCCACCAGTAATCTCCGTCTTCCAGCTCCAGTTTAAATTCTTCAGGAGCCGCCCGGGCCATTTCTCTTTCAATAATAATTTTTGAAAACTCTTCATCAGCGGCTACCTGCATAATTATCTTTTCTGCCTCACCTCTTCTGACTCTCTCTTCAGAAATATTAAGCCTTTCCCTAAAAAAATCCGCATCTATCCTGGAAGAGGCTAAAAGTTCGGAACCTGTTTCCCCCTCCTGGGTATCAAAACCCTTAAATTCAGGCGGGTCCGGCAGTTCCACCGGCAGTGTAGGAGGAGCATCCCGCCGGGCCCGGGACATAAATCCTTCATCTACCGTAATTTTTTCTCCGGCCGATATAAATTCCACCGAGCCCCGGAAAACACTTAGAGTGGTGGTCTGCTCTTCATCTACTTTTGCCGTGTAATCCGAACCCCGGGCCGGCTCAATAACCGCTGAATCAGTTAAAACCTTAACATCCCTGGCCCTCAGCTGACCCACATCAAGTGCCACAACATCTTCCCGTGTCGCTTCCGGCCTTAAAAAAACAAGAGAATTTTCCCCTATATTGGCATAACTGGAGCTGGCAAGATACTCTATAACCGCCGAAGAGTTGGCCGAAGTTCTCACCCCGTCGTTAGGGTAGAGCCTCTCTCCTACACGGGCGGTGCGCCAGGCAGTCTGGCCCGACTTTCTCATCCTGACCTGGTTTTGAAGGCTTAAAAAATCCGCTATCTCGTCCCTGACCATTTCAACCGGAACCAATATTCTGTCCCCCGGATAGATTAAATTCGGGTCTCCCGTGGGAATAGTATTATACTCCAACAGCTCCGGCCAGCGGGAAGGCTCATCCAGGTATCTCTCAGCAAAACGGGAAAGAGTATCCCCGGGACTTACCTCTATCTCTATCAGTTCGGTTTTTTGAGAGGCAGCAAGGCCCGATACCTGAAAAGAGCTGAAAAGAAAAAAAATAATAGCTGTTAACAGTTTCATTGCTTTCTTTTGAGATACATAATACATAAAGACTATTAACTCAAGCCGGGCGAACCTTTTTCATTATTACGCTCTGGATCACATGGTATCCAGAACTCAAACCTGGAGCCCTTGCCTTCTTCTGATTCTGCCCATATTTTTCCTCCATGCGACTCCACGATATATTTTGTTATGGTAAGACCCAGCCCGGTCCCCCTTCTTTTCCCCCTGCTTCCTTTTACCTGTTCAAATTTATTAAAAATCTTTTTGCACATATCAGGGGGCATTCCGGCACCAGTATCCTGCACCGCGACATAAACTCTATCCTCCCTGCTCTCCATTTCCACGCTGATTTTTCCTCCTTCAGAAGTAAATTTCAAGGCATTACTTATTAAATTAGTTAAAACCCTGCTGATAAGATTCTTATCCGCATTTACCTTTTTAATTTTATTTTTAGCAACAACTTCAATCTCAACCCCTTCTTTTTTAGTCTGGGAGGATATGGTCTCGATCACTTCATCGGCCAGCTCTTTTAAATCTGTTTCAGAGATATCCATAGGCATGGTCCCTGATTCTATTTTTGCCACATCAAGAATGTCGCTTATCATATTCAGCAACACTTTAGAAGAGCGGTCTATAATTTCCAAAAACTCTTTCTGCTGATCATTAATTTCACCTGCCGTCCCGTCCATAAGGAACTCTAAAAAGCCCCGGATAGAAGTCATCGGGCTCCTTAAGTCGTGGGTTATTGAATGAATAAAATCATCTTTCATCTGTTCCAGTTCTTTTTCAAGAGTAATGTCCCGGATTACCGTAACTGTCCCCAGCTCCCCCCTGGATTCAGCCTGTGAAACAATTGAAGTGTCGGCCCTGAGATGTTTGGGGGATTTCTTATCCCTTGTTAAATCTATTTCCCTGCTTATGTGGTCTTTTTTCTCTCTGGCCTCTTTTAAGCTGTCGGAGATTTCTGTTCTCTTTATAATATCCTGTATGTTTCTGTTTTGGAGAGTCTCTTTTACATTTAGCCCCAGCAGCTCCTTGGCCCTGTTGTTGGAAAGCATTATTTTCCCTTCATAATCCGTCATTATTATACCGTCGGCAATAGAAAAAAGAATGGCATTCATTTTATCTGCCTGCATCTCGGTGTAACGCTTAAGCTGCTTGGCCATTTGGGTAAAAGTACTGGCCAGCTCCACAAGCTCATCTCTGAACTTCACCTTTTTCAGCCATTTTATTACCGGCCCCACTTCAAAACTCCCGCCCGCTATATTCCGGGCCGCTTTTGTAAGCCTTAATACGGGGGAGGTAAGATTCTGGGCAAGTAAATAGCCTATCAGACAGGCGGCAATTATAACTATCCCTAAAAGAATAAGAGCCTGTCTCCTCATAACAATAGCCGAATAATAGGCTTCCTCATAATCCTGTTCAATGATAGCCCCCCACCCCAGGCGTGCAAAAGTACTTACGGGAGCATAGGCTCCGATAATATCTTTACCGCTTTCAATGTCGGTAAACTCAATGCTTCCGGAAAGACGACCCGAAAGAACAGCTTCAACAATAGGTCTTTTGTAGGCCGAAGCTTTTTCCCGGGATTTCTGCTGGTCCGGGTGCATTATGATTTTACCTTCAGAGTCAACCACATAGGCAAAACCGCTCTCTCCTATCGTGGTCTCCTCAACCAGATTCTGAAGCTTAATAAGGCTGGCTTCAATAAAAATATAAATATCATCAGCAAAAGGATACACTATATCAATCCTGGGTAACTGATACCTGTCCCACTTAAGGCTGCTCACCGAAGGCTGCCGGGTTTCCAGGGCATCAGCAAAGGCTGAACTGGCTGACCTGTCTTCAAGTTCTACCTTCCCCTCCAGTGCAGGAGCGAAAACCTTCGTCAGCTCCCTTCCGCTCTCCCTAACTAAACTTACCGTAAGAAGATCTTCACTGGAGGCCAGCATTGAGCGGAGAAGCCTTTCGCTTAAAGTCCAGTCTATCGGAGGCTGCCCCTGTGATTCAATAAGAAAAACAATTTTATCTCTTAAATTATCCATATGATTTTCTATGGCATCGGCTATACGGGCAGCCTGGTTGGCCTGCAGCTCCAGGGTCACATCCTGCAGGCTGATCCTGTTTATATCTATCAGACGGACCCCGACTATCAGAAGAGGAAGGGCGGAAATGGCCAATAAAACTAAAAGAAATTTATAAAATATCCTTATTTTTCTTATTTTTTTAAAAATCATATCTCTATAATATTATATGCTGTGTTTCTGGTTTCAATATATTTCAGGTCTTCTTTTCTGTTTGTAGATATTATAATTATTTCTTTTAAAAGTTTCTTGATCATATCTACAACCGCCTCCCGGCCCCCGGTATCCAGGTCGCAAAAAGGATCATCTATAATAAGAGCTCTCTTCTGGCGGGGATACTCCCTTAAAGCCCTTAAAATGGCCAGCCGCTTTTTCTCCCCCCGGGAAAGGCTCCAGGGTGAAAGAGGAAGAATCCTGCTGCTTAATCCTATATCGCTGAGACTGAACAGATGGGAAGAGGAGCACCCGCACCCGGACCCTCCCAGTTCCGAAAAACAGTCAGAATAAAGAAACTCTCTTTCCGGGTACTGGGAAACCATCGATATTTTACCGTCCCATTTTATGCTGCCTTCTTCAGGCTCCTCCAGCCCCGCAAGCACCTGCATAAGCAGAGTTTTCCCCCGGCCCGGGGGACCGAATATTATATTAAGTCCGGCACCCAGGCTTAAATTTAAATTCCGGAAAATAAGATGGCGGCCCGAAAAACTGGTTTTTTCTATTCTAATATCAACTGCCTCCATTTTTTTCATAAGGCCTCTTTAATTTTCCTGCCGGAAATAATAAATTTTTGCCAGCCGGTAAACTGCTTAACCTCTGTTCCCTCAGGCAGAAGCAGCAAGTGGGTATAATTTTGCCTGCCGGAAAAATATTCTATGGCCCCTGATATAACATCATCCCTGGGCGGAGAATCTATAATTATAAAAGGGCGGCGGGTAAGATAGGCGCATGCCAGGGCCAGCCTTGCTTTCTGAGAATAAGAGAGTTCTATGGTACTTTTTTCCGTTAATTTCTTCAGTTTAAATAAATTCAGGCATTTTTCCATCAATTTGCGGTCCCCCCCGCAGCTGTTGAGCTCTTCGTTAACCCTGGTAAAAAAAAGCTGGCTTTCCACATCATCAAAAAAGGCCGCCGCTTTTTCGGTACCACCTTTCACCTCCCCCTTTAATGGATAGATAAATTTTAAGAGCAGGCGTACAAGTGTGCTTTTGCCGCTCCCGTTGTCACCTAAAACAAGGGTGTCAGAACCCGGGGTAATAAAAAAAGAGGTTTCCTCAAAAATAGTTTTTGAGGCGGGAGGAGGAGTTATATAGGTAACATCCTTCAAGGCAAGCATATAACTGTAAATTCCCCTTTAAGTGAATCCTTTAGCATAAGCTTTTCATATATCTCCTTTGGCCTTCCCCTAAAATGCTCCTCAAAGACCTTTGTCATTTCCCTTACCATAAAAATTTCTGCCTCAGGGCAAATATCATCTATCATATTCATACTGTCTAATATTCTTCGTTTGGAATCATAAAATATAAAAGTTTGGCCTTTAATTTTAAGATTTTTTTCCAGAAATTTTCTTCTACGAAGCTTTGGTGAAGGAATAAACCCGGCAAAATAAAAACGGTCAGCATTAAAGCCTGAAATACTTAGAGCTGCAGTCACTGCACTGGGGCCGGGAACAGCCCTGACCTCTATCCCCCTGCGGTGAGCCCTTTTTACAATCTCAGCTCCGGGGTCTGAAATACCGGGAGTTCCGCATTCTGATATAAGGGCCAAGTTTTTTCCCCTTTCTGCCATATCCAGGTATGCGGAGGCCTTCTCAGCCTCACGGGGCGCATAGTAGGAGCGTGGGGCGCCCTTAATCCCGTAAACATTAAGCAACTTTCTGGCCCTTCGGGTATCCTCGCTTATTATCAGATCCGCTTTTTTAAGTATTTCAACAGCCCGCAGTGTTACATCCTTAAGATTGCCCAGAGGGGTAGCAACTATATAAAGGATACCCGGGGTCCCGTTTTTCAAATTACGCGTTCTGCTGTTAAGGGCGAATTTCTTTTATGGCTGCTTTTTTCTATCATTGCCTTAACTTTTTTCAGAATCCTTTTATCAGCCCCCGATTCCCTTCCTTTATCTATAAGATCAAGAACTCTGTCCAGCTGCTTATAACTTATGCCCAGCTCCTCTTCATCTTTCTGTCCGGGATGAAAGTCTGCTGAAGGAGCGGCTGAAATAATCGGTTCCGGGATATTTAAATACGAGGCAAGAGTTAAGACCTCGCTCTTGTAATAAGCACCCAGAGGACTTATATCCCCGGTCTCATCTCCCCATTTAGTAAAATATCCCGTCATTCTTTCGCTTCTGTTAGAAGTATTCATTACAAGAAGATCGGCCGCTCCGGCTTCACCGTATAAAAAAGCGCTGCGCAGACGGGCGGCAAAATTCCCAAGCAGTATGGGGTCCCGTGTTCCGGTCATATCACTAAAACTCCCGGTCAGGCCCCTTAAATCATAGACTCCCAATTTTATGCCCAGGCGGCTGCATAAAAGCTTCAGGGCGCGGGCCGGCTCCCCCGCCCCCCGGTGGGGCATATAAAATGCTCTGCACTTATCCTTACCCAGGGCCTCCCGGGCCAGGCAGAGACAGACTGAAGAATCCACCCCTCCCGAAGCTCCCAGAACTACCCCTTTTTTAGAAGCAGTAAAAAGGCTGTCTCTTATAAAAGATTTAAGGTGCTCCAGATGTTTCTTCTCTATTTTCTTTATCATAACCGGAGGAATAATTATTTCCTTCCTCTATAGTCCCGTTTCTTTCCAGCACTCTCAAAAAAGCCCTGACCACCCTGGGATCGAACTGGCTGCCGGATTCTGCCTTTAATTCTTCTATTGCTTTTTCTTTTGAAACGCCTTTCCGGTAAGGGCGGTCCGAGGTCATGGCCTCAAAAGCATCCGCCACATTTATTATCCTGGCGCCTATGGGTATTTCATCGGTTTTAAGGCCTTCAAGATATCCGTCCCCGTCATATCTTTCATGGTGATACAAGACTAACGGGGCAACATTGGTAAGAAATCTAATAGGGGAAATTATCTGCTCGCCTATATGGGGATGTTTTTTTACCACTTCATATTCTCCATCAGAAAGCGCGGCCGGTTTCAGTAAGAGTTCATCTTTTATTCCTATTTTACCGATGTCGTGTATAATAGCTGCCATTTCAATATTTCTCACCAGTTTATAGGGCAGGCTCATTTCCTTTGCTATTTCCACAGCGTACTTAGTTACTTTTTCTGTATGGCCCTTGGTATAGGGGTCCCGGGCATCTATTGCCTTGGCCAGAGTCTGAATTGTGCCCAGGTACATATTCTTCATATTTTCATACAGCTGAATATTTTCAATAGCCACTGCAGCCTGGTCAGCCAGTATTGTAATAAGCTTCCTGTCGCTTTTACTAAGGATTTTACCCGGATTTTTATGGTTTATGTTAAGTACACCGATTACGCTGGTCTTAACGTTAAGGGGGACGGAAATAAAAGATTTTGACCCGTATTTTACCTGTGAACCCCGCATGAACCTTACATCTGTTTCAATATTCTCACAGTAAATAGCCTTCCCCAGCTGCGCCACCCTGCCGGCTATCCCTTCTCCTATGTCCATACTTGTAGAATCCACCACATCTTTTTTCAACCCCTTGGAAGCAACTATGTTAAGCTTATTGGTAGTTTTATCAACCAGCATAAGAGAACCCATATCGGTTCCGGCTATTTTTGTGGCATAATCAACTACAAGGTTGCAGAGCCGCACCAGGTCATCGGCGCTGCGGTAAACCATCCCCATCTCCTGAAAATGGTTAAGCATGGAGAGAAGCCCGTCAAGGTTTTCCGTATACTTTTCCAGTTTTTCTGTTTCTACCTCCATCTTTTTCAAGTTCGTCCAGCATATTTTCCGGATCCATAATATAATAACCCAGAAGAGTATAAACAGAAGCGCTATAATAATATGATAGGTGTTAAAACTCACTGTTTACGTACTATATCTTTAATTTTCATAAGCCTGGTTATATTTTCTCTTTCCATCTCTTCCAGCTGCATTGAAATATATTCAATTGTTTCGCTTAATTTTGGAATAAATATATATTCAAGGGCGTTGACCCTCCTCCTTACCCTTTCAAGTTCCTGGGCCACCAGGTACATCTGCTTTTCCGCATTTGAAAGCTCCACTGCCTTTTTTAAAAAATCTGTGAATTCCTTCATAAAGCTGAAAAAAGAGGCAGATAAATTAAGATTGCCCGCATCATTTATATGTTCCTCAAACTCAATTTTCATATAAGGTATTTTTAAATTCATTAAATAATTACGGGAGCCGGAGACCCTGGGTTTAACTAAAGGATTTTCCATATAGGTTTTCAGTACACCGGGAGAACTTAAAGACCTGGTAAAAAGATATGGAATACTCAGGTTCCGATAGCTTTCTTCAACTGACCCCCTTAATTCCCGGA
The DNA here is from genome assembly GCA_003556865.1 of Elusimicrobiota bacterium. The sequence goes on from PWQF01000166.1 coordinate 10,132, forward strand.
CTTTTTTTATTGAATCCATAAACCTGTCTATAAGTTCATCCTGCTTATCCTTAAGAAGCCGGTGCCCTCTCCGGGCCAGGGTTAGACGTTTCCCCAGCTTCATAAGCTCCATTCTATTTGGACTTGCGTTTAATAGATTCGCCATTTTTATTTCATATACTTTTTAATCTGCTTATCCTTCACCCTCTTTAATTCTTCCCGGGGCAGCAGTTTAAGAAGCTCCCAGCCTAAATCCAGGCTTTCTTCTATGCTCCTCTGGCGGTATTCATCCTGGGAAACATATTTTTTCTCGTATTCATCGGCAAAACTGCTGAATTTTTTATCTGCCTCCGATAATGCCTCTTCACCCAGTATGACAGCCAGTTCTTTTGCCTGTTTTCCCCGGGCATAAGCAGCAAAAAGCTGGGAGGTCAGCGGCCCGTGGTCCTCCCGGGTTTTGCCCTCGCCTATCCCTTTTTCCTTAAGCCGGGAAAGGGAGGGAAGAACATCAATAGGAGGATAAACCCCGCTATGCTCCAGCTCCCTGGAAAGTATAATCTGTCCCTCCGTAATATACCCTGTTAAATCCGGTATGGGATGGGTCTTATCATCATTAGGCATAGTTAAAACCGGGATCTGGGTAATAGAACCTTTCTTATCTTTTATGCGGCCGGCTCGCTCATATATGGAAGCCAGGTCCGTATACATATATCCGGGATATCCCCGCCGGCCCGGAATCTCCTTGCGGGCGGCAGACACCTCCCTCAATGCCTCTGCATAGTTGGTCATATTAGTCATTATTACCAGAACATGGTAATCTTTTTCAAATGCCAAAAATTCCGCCGCAGTTAAAGCCATCTTAGGTGTGGCCAGGCGCTCAATAGCCGGATCATCGGCAAGATTTAAAAACATGACCGACCTTTCTATCGCCCCGGTTTTTTCAAAATCCTTGCGAAAAAAATCAGCCTCCTCAAAAGTAATCCCCATAGCTGCAAATACCACACAGAAATCATCTTCGGTTCCCTTAACCGCCGACTGCCTGGCTATTTGAGCGGTTATCTGGTTATGAGGCAGCCCGGAGCCGGAAAATACCGGCAGTTTCTGCCCCCTGACCAGTGTATTCATAGCATCTATGGCCGATATCCCGGTCTGTATGAATTCTTCAGGATAGCTCCGGGCATAGGGGTTTATGGCCAACCCGCTTACCTCTTTTCTCTCCTGGGCTATTACTTCTTTTCCCCCGTCAATAGGGTTACCCAGCCCGTCAAAAACCCGGCCCAGCATCCCTTCTGAAACAGGCAGCTCCAGTCCCCTTCCCAGAAATGTCACCCCGGAGTCATCAAGGTTGGTCCCGGCAGTGCCGGCAAAAAGCTGCAGCAGAACTATTTCCTCACTTACCTCCAGCACCTGCCCCAGGCGGTTCTCTCCGGAAGGAAGTTTTACCCTGGCTATTTCCCCGTATGCTACGTCTTTAACTTTTTCCACATAAAAGAGGGGCCCGGCTATACTTCTTACTGTTTTATATTCTTTTCTCATTCTTTGCTATCCTCTTTTTTATTTTTTAACTGCTCTATTATACTGGCGGCTTTTTTAGGGCCTATGCCTTTTATGCGGGAAATAACTTCTTCCCCGGCATCAATAATTTTTTCTGGTGTATCATATCCCTGATTAAAAAGGTGGCTTGCGGTTTCCTTTCCTATGCCTTCCAGAGAAACAATGCCCTCCTCTTTTTCCCCTTCATATTCAATATCCTCAGGCGAGGAGGAACCGGAAAAAAGATCATTGATTTCCTTATCCAGTCGATCAAATTTTTCGGTTTTTTCATCAGGATAAAATTTCATTCTGGCAATTTTTTCTTTTACTTTTTCCGGAGATATATCCCCCATGGAATTGCCTTTTTCAATATATTGGTGGGATTTTTGATGATAGGTTATAATGGCCTTCAGCATCCTGTACTGTTTTTTATAGCGGTAAAGGTTTCTTCGGGATCAAAGGCGCTCTGCTGAAGGAAGTCTTCCCTTAGCATTTTTGCGGTATCAAGCACCTGGCGGTCTTTTTCCGAAAGGGATTCTTCCCCCACCAGCCTTACAATTTCCTCAAGGGATTCCTCTTCCTGAAGTATACCCATTGCTTTTTTTCTTAAATCTACAAAATCTTCTCCTAAATTTTCATCATAATAATTTTTCAGGGCATCAGAATAAAGCGAATAGGACCTCAACCAGTGAATGGCAGGAAAATGACGCTGTGAAGAAAGGTCGTCATCCAGACCCCAGAATACTTTAACTACCCTTAAGGTGTTTTTTACCATCGGATCGGATAAATCCCCGCCCGGCGGAGAAACAGCACCTATTATGGACAGTGCCCCCTCCCGCTCTTCATCACCGGCACATTTAACCCTCCCCCCCCGTTCGTAAAACTCAGCCACCCTTGAGGCCAGGTAGGCAGGATATCCTTCTTCTCCCGGCATTTCCTCTAAACGGCCGGACATTTCCCTTAATGCCTCCGCCCACCTGGAAGTGGAATCTGCCATAAGTGCAACCTTGTATCCCATATCCCTGAAATATTCGGCGATTGTCGTGCCTGTATATATTGAGGCCTCGCGGGCCGCCACCGGCATATTGGATGTATTTGCTATAAGAACGGTCCTCTTAATTAAGGGTTCCCCGGAGTAGGGGTCCTCCAGCTCTGGAAATTCCTGCAGCACATCAGTCATTTCATTTCCTCTTTCCCCGCAGCCGATATATACCACCACGTCCGCATCGGTCCATTTGGCAAGCTGCTGCTGTATTACGGTCTTACCGCTGCCAAAAGGTCCGGGTATACAGGCAATCCCCCCTTTTGCTATAGGGAAAAAGGTATCTATAACTCTCTGGCCGGATATGAGCGGTTCGTCCGGCGGAAGCTTTTCCGTATAAGGCCTTTTACGACGAACGGGCCACTCCTGCATTAATTTCAAGTCATGATTTTTTCCGGAAGAGTCTTTAAGTGTTGCAACGCTTTGGGTAAGGTTAAATTTGCCTGACTCTATTGCTGTTATTTCCCCTTCAAGTCCGGGCGGAACCATAATCCGATGCTCCACGGTAGGGGTCTCTTTAACTATTCCTATTATGCTGCCGGC
>PWQF01000032.1 GCA_003556865.1 Elusimicrobiota bacterium
TTGAGCAGGGTATAAGAAGGTTAAGCAGTCCGGTATTGTTTTTTTCAGCGGCCTCCATTAAGGCACTGTTCCCCCTTTTATTTTCTACATCGGGAAAAGCTTTCTTTTTTAATAAAAGCTCTGCTGTTTGAAGGGAGCCCGCGGCAGCAGCCTGGATAAGGGGTGTATTACCCCCTCCGCCACAGGCGTTAATACGAGCCCCTTTTTTAATAAGTAGAGCAGCCGCTTCTTTAAAGTTATGATCAGCCGCGCATGTGAGGGCAGTATCCTGTGTGGAAGAAGATTTTAAGTTTGGATCCGCCCCTTCTTTGATAAGGTATTTTAAGGAATTTAATGAATTGTTTCTGGCAGCTATAACAACGGCCGGTTCAGAAAAGCTGTTTTTAATATTTATGTCATAAATTTCTTTTAAAGAGCTCTTTATCTCTTTAACCGAATCATCTTTAACGGCATTAAAAAATTTTTTTATTTTATGATCATATGAATTAAGTAAGTCTGCAGTCCGTGTGTTTTTATATTCACCGGCAATATCCCCGGCAGTTTTGCCTCTTAAGTTTTTCCTGTAAATATCTGCCCCTTTTTTTAAGATAAGCTGTGTAAGAAGGAATGAATCCTTACGCGCCGCCACCATAAGAGGTGTATTTCCAGAGATGTCTGCAGAGTTAACACAGGCTCCGTGTTTTAAGAGAAGCTTACCTGCCCGGTAGGATCCGGCGGCGGCAGCATAAAAAAGAGCGGTTTTTTTATCTTTATCTTTGAGGCGTATGGCCGGAAGGGCTCTTTTGATAAGAATTTTTAAAAGATTTGTCATATTTTTACTGGCGGCAATCATTAAGGCCGTTCTTCCCTGCTTATCGCTGGCCCCAATATCCGCCCAGTTTTTTATGAGTAGTTTTGCAGTTTTAAAAGCCCCCCCTTCAATTGTCCTCATTAGAGGGGTGCAACCTTCAGAATCCTGAGGATTTATATCCGCTCCTCTTTTAACAAGCAAACGCACAGCCTTTAAAGAAGAGTTCCGTGCAGCGGCACTAAGTGCGGTTTCACCTGAGTTGTCTTTCAGGTTTATATCTGTTTTAAATTTAAGAAGAAGTTTTATTTTAGAGCAGTTGTTTTCCGCAGCGGCACGTACAAGTATACCGGCATTGTCCACTTGTTTTATAAGAATAGTCTTTACATTTTTTCCTAAAACCTTTTTGATATTTTCATTTAAAATCTCTTTTTCATCGCCGGATAGTTCCAGATGACCGCGGTTTCTTAAGAAAATTTTTTTATCTTTTAATCTTATCTCAGAGGTTTTAATAAAATTTTCGGCGCCAGCAGATTGGGTCTTGAGAACCTCTGAAAGATGAATAAGTTTATCTTCAGCCGGCCTCTGCCTGTAGGGTATTGAATTAAAAAGGGTATTAAAAAAAAGTTTTTGCTTAAGTTTGTTTAATTCTTTTTTCTTTCGCAAAATGGGCAGCATAGTTTAAATAGCCTTTTACATAATATTATTAATACTTACACTACATACATATTACAAAACTTTTTAATTTTTTAACAGGCCCCCCGGATTAGAGCCTGGATTAGGGCAGCTAAAAACTAACTGCATGGTTTGTTGCGTTGAATCAGATGAAATCCAGCAGCGGCTTACTTTCTTAAATAATTTAGGAAGCGACCGAAATTAAATACCCGTGACTAATTATATTTTTGAAGTTATTAATTAAAGAATAAAATTAAAATATTTGACAATTTCTTTTCTTTAGCTTAATAATTATTATATAGATTAATATGGGTTAAATATGGCCCCTGTTAAAGATATGGCTGAGTCTATTCAGATTTTAAAGGCTTAAAGGGAGAAAAAAAGTTAATATAGAAAGCATATTCCCTTATTTTGTGAAAAATATATCTCATGAAATATTTTTCCTTAATTCCGCAGGGGATATAATTTACGCAAATGATTATGCCTGCCGAAAGCTGAAATACTCATCAACTAAAATAACCTCCCTCAAAGTGTCAGACCTTGACCCTCTTTTTCCAAGAGGTAAAAGAGAAGAAGTATGGAAAAATCTTAAAAAGAGAAAAACTATTACTTTCCAATCGGTCCATAAAACCCGGGAAGGCAAAAAATACCCGGTGGAAATAAACAGCTGTTATTTTAAGTTTCGGGAAAAGGAGTACGAGGCCGCCTTTGCCCGGGATATAACTGAAACTGTAAATGCAGAAGAAAAATTAAGGGAAAAGGAGGAGCTTTTAAAGTTTGCAAGCCGCCTGACCAGGGTGGGGGGATGGACTGCCCACCTGAAAGAAGGCTGGGTAAGCTGGTCGGAAGAAGTTGCCCGCATACACGGTCGGCCCGCCAATTTTTCTCCGAAAATCAGTCAGGCTATAAACTTTTATGCTCCGGAATACAGGGATAAAATAAAAGAGGTTTTCAGGGAGTGCGCTGAAAAAGGAAATTCCTATGACCTGGAACTTCAGCTTATAGATTCCGGGGGGAAACGGGTATGGGTGCGCACAATGGGTAGGGCAGAAAGGGATTCTTCCAGAGAGATAGTTAAAATAAAAGGCGGAATCCAGGATATAAGTGAATTTAAAGAGACCGAACGCTCACTTAAGAAATCCCTCAAGGATTACGAGATGCTTTTTAATTCCACCCAGGATGCCATGTTTCTGGTAGGGGTAGAGGGGAAAAATGGTTTCAGGTATATAAGAACCAACAGGGCCCACCAGGAGGCTACGGGAATATCCCCTGCGGAAATTGAAGGTAAGTCCCCAATGGAGCTGCTGGGCAGTGAGGAGGGTAAAAAAATCAGGGACAACTACCTTAAATGCCTTAATTCTAAATCTCCTCTCTTTTACGAGGAGACCCTTAATCTTCCCTCCGGAAAAAAAATCTGGCAGACTTCACTTACCCCAGTTTATCTTAAAGGTAAGATATCATATATAGTCGGTTCCAGCAGGGATGTTACGGAAATGACAAAAGTTAAAAAGGAACTTGAAAAGGAAAGGAGAGATTTAAAAGAACTGCTCAGGAGGCATAACAGCATAATGGATAATGCCTCTATATGGATAAACAGGCTTGACAGCAGGGGCAATGTAGTTTTCTGGAACAAAAAGGCGGAAGAGATAAGCGGGTACAGCTCTAAGGAAGTATACGGAAATAAAAAAATATGGGAATGGTTATACCCTGACCCCAGCTACCGGAAAGAGGTTTTTTCAAAAGCCGCGGATATTATTGAAAAAGGGGATAAGGCCGAATCCTTTTTTACCAGGATAAAAACAAAAAACGGTTCCTTCAGGCATATTCTATGGAATTCAAACCGAATAACTAAAGATGGAAAAGCTGCCGGGAGCATAGCAATGGGCCTGGATCTTACGGAAAATCGTAAAATAGAAAAAGAACTCCGCAAAAGCGAAGAAAA
>PWQF01000080.1 GCA_003556865.1 Elusimicrobiota bacterium
GGATAATGTTATTTCTGTTATCCGGGAGGTTGCTGAGGGGCTGGAAAAAGATGAAGAGTTCGGCCAGGTTATAATAGAACCAGCTGAAATTTTCGGGCTGGATAAATTCGGGGATTCGGCCATTATAATAAAGGGCAGGATAAAGACCCTGCCTCTTAAACAGTGGGCTGTCGCCAGGGAGTTTAACCGTAGAATTAAGATGGAGTTTGACCGCAGGGGGATAAGTATTCCTTTTCCCCACAGGCGCCTGTATATGGGCCAGCCTTCCGGTCCCCTGGAGGTGATGATTAAGAAGTATGAAGAAAGAGAGGAAACAATATGAGTGATATTAAAGATGTTAAGCTGGCTTCTGCCGGTAAAAAAAGGATAGAGTGGGCCAGCGGGGATATGCCCGTGCTGGAAGAGATAAGGAAAAGGTTTGAAAAGGAGAAACCCCTGGAGGGAATTAAGCTTTCGGCATGCCTTCACGTGACGGCAGAAACTGCCAACCTTATGCGGACCCTTAAGGCCGGCGGGGCAGATGCAGTTCTTTGCGCTTCCAATCCCCTCTCAACCCAGGATGATGTGGCGGCTTCCCTTTCAGAGGATTACGGAATCTCTGTATATGCAGTTAAGGGAGAGGGGAGGGACCTTTATTATTCACATCTTAAATCTGCAATAGAGCACTGCCCTGATATAACACTTGACGACGGAGCGGACCTGGTCTCAACAATCCATGAGGAGTATGCTCATATGACTGACAATCTGGCTGCCTCTATGGAAGAGACCACCACCGGGGTTATACGCTTAAAAGCCATGGCTGCAGACAGGGCCCTTAAAATCCCGGTATTTGCCGTAAATGACGCCCTGACCAAACATCTTTTTGATAACCGCTACGGCACCGGCCAGTCAACCGTAGACGGAATAATAAGGGCCACCGATATTCTTTTTGCAGGAAAAACTGTAGTTGCTGCCGGTTACGGGTGGTGCGGAAGAGGTTTTGCAAATAAGGCCAGGGGAATGGGAGCAAATGTTATAATCTGCGAAGTAGATCCTGTAAAAGCCCTGGAGGCGGCAATGGACGGATACAGGGTTATGAAAATGGAGGAAGCTGCTGAAATAGGAGATCTTTTCTGCACTCTTACCGGGGATATAAATGTTATTGACCGGCATCATTTTCAAAAGATGAAGGACGGGGCGATTGTGGCCAATTCAGGTCATTTTAATGTGGAAATAAATATAGAGGCCTTAAAAGAGATAAGCAGGGAAGTTAAGAGAAATATAAAAAATTTTGTGGACTGCTATATTCTAAATGACGGAAGAAAAATTAATCTTCTGGGTGAAGGAAGACTTATAAACCTTGCCGCCGCAGAAGGCCATCCCGCTTCGGTTATGGATATGAGTTTTGCCGGTCAGGCCCTCACCACAGAATATGCTCTTAAGAACAGGGAAGAGTTAAAGCATAAGGTATATTCCGTGCCTTCAGAAATAGATGACTGGGTCTCGCGGCTTAAGCTGGATACCATGGGAATAGAAATAGATACGCTTACCCCGGAGCAGGAAAATTATCTGAAATCCTGGGATATGGGGACCTGATAAGTGATTATAGAAATACCGGGTGAAATTGAAAGGTTCGGCGGGAATATAATTCATGAACTCCAGAGGGTTATGGAGCTGGATTCGGGACTTAAAAAAAAGAAGTCAGCCAGTTCCCGCTCTGAAATACCTTTTTATAATATTTCCTATGAGGAATCCTATGAAATAGAAAAAAATATGGCGGTAATAGTGCCGGTAAGAAATGTCCCCCTGAAACTTATAGAGGGAGTTTTTTTTGCAATTCCCCACCACTGCCTGGTTATTGTGGTATCAAATAGCAGTAAAGAACCTGCAGACAGGTTCATAATGGAGAAAAAGCTTGCAAATAATATAAGAAAATTCACGGGAAGGCCTATAGTGACCGTTCATCAGAAAGATAAAAAACTGGGAAAGGCTCTCAGGGATTCGGGATATCCGGATATAGTAAGTGAAAAAGGAGTTATAAAAAGCGGAAAAGGAGAGGGAATGATACTGGCTATGGCTCTTGCCCGGGCCGCTGATAAGAAATATATGGGGTTCATAGATGCTGATAACTATTTTCCGGGATCAGTTCACGAATATGTGAAGGAATATGCGGCCGGCTTTTCTATCAGTGATTCTAAATTTTCAATGGTAAGAATAGCCTGGTACAGCAAGCCTGAGGTTTCCAAAAATAATCTTTATTTTACAAAACAGGGACGTTCTTCCATTGTTACCAACAGGTTCTTAAATAAGATGATCAGTTATTATACCGGATTTGAAACAGAAATAATAAGAACAGGGAACGCGGGAGAACATGCCCTCTCCACCGAACTGGCAATGGTTCTGGGTTATTCTTCCGGTTATTCCATAGAGCCGTACCATTATATATATCTTCTGGAAAATTTCGGAGGGCTGGAAAAGGTTCCCTATAAGAAGGTGATGAAGGAGTTTATAGAAATATATCAGATTAATTCCAGAAACCCTCATTTTCACCAGAAAAAAGGAGCCAAACATATTAGGAATATGATAAAAGATGCATTAAAAGTTATGTATCATTCCTCTGTCTGCCCCCGCCCTTTAAAGCAGGAAATTATAAACGAGCTCGTTAACAGAGAGGCAATTAAGGAGGGGGAGGAACCGGAGAAAGGAATTTATTACGGACCTCTTTCAAAGGTTGATTTTAATTCTTTTGAAAATAAGATCCCTCCTAAAATAATAAACAACCTGAAATCCTGAAGTTGAAAATAGTTTTCACTGATCTCGACGGGACCTTAATAGATTTTAAAGATTATTCATTTGAAAAATCTTTGGCGGCAGTAGAAAAATTAAAAGAAGAAAAGATTCCCCTAATATTTAATACGGGAAAAAGTTTTACCGAAAATATATATTACCGCCGCCGGCTGGGCCTGAACCACCCCTTCATAACGGAAAATGGTTCCGCCATATTTATTCCCCGGGATTATTTCAGGTTTGATTTCAAGTATAACTTGAAAATCAGAAACTTTCTGGTTATAGAAACAGGCATCCCCTACCCTGAGATAAGAAAGGGCTTAAAAAAAATAAGTAAAGAAGGCGGGTGGAATATTAAGGGAAGGGGTGATATGAGCGTAGCCGAGATTTCTGCGGATTCCGGGCTGCCTAAGGAACTTGCCTCACTTTCCCAAAAAAGGATGTACAGCGAGAGTTTCAGGTTTGACGGCAATCCTGAACATCTTCGGAAAATAGCTGAAAAATATAATCTAAACATAATTCACGGTGGTAAATATATGAACCTGGTGGGCAAAGGGGCAGATAAAGGGAGGGCCGCCAGGAAAATTACCGCACTTTATAAAAAAGCCTTTGGAAAGGTAGAGACA
>PWQF01000052.1 GCA_003556865.1 Elusimicrobiota bacterium
TGACCAGGGCGTCGACCGCGGGGGGAGAACCACTTACCCCGGCGGGCAGAAGCATCAGGAAGAAAAGTAAAGTTGTCTTCTTCATCAAAAAACCGCTTAGGTTAATCCCCGGTTTCGACTACCCTGATACAAACTCAGGTAAATATAGCACAGATGAGCGAGAAAGAACTCTCCCCCAACGATATTGTCCGGCTGGAGATCTCCGACCTGGTCTATCCCGGCCGGGGGTTGGCCCGTCTTGACGGGCGGGTGGTCTTTGTCCCCTCCGCCCTCCCCGGCGAGACGGTCTCCGCCCGGGTCATCCGGCTGAGGAAGAACTACGCCGAGGCCGAACTGGTCGAACTGGAGAAAGCCTCACCGGAACGGCGCTTGCACTTGCGCCGCCTGGCAATCTCCCGCGTGCGCGACAAAAACGCCGTGGCAACCCTCTTTAACGAGCGGGTTTCGGAGTTCCTGAACCGACCGGGGGGGTACACCCGCATCTACAAACTCGGCAACCGTATCGGCGATGCCGCGGAAATGGCCGTGATTCAGTTAATTCCCGCGAACGACGAAGGTTACACAAAACGCCGGGCCTCGCGTAAGGGCTCCAGCCAGACTGCTGCGCCGGAGAGACAGGCAGAGCCGGAAGTGAGAGCCGAGCTTACCGAAGCCGCCGCCGAAACAACGGAACCCGAGGAAGCGAAGACGGAAAGTTCCGATACGGATTCCTCTGAGTCTGAAAGCAGTCCGGAAAAAAAGGCCTCTGAGTAGGCTCCGCCCTCTCTGGCTGCATTCTGCCGGTCGGCTGAGGCAATTCAGGGCGAATTTGGTCGCCTGTCTTTGCGTTTGCAGTGAGCGTGTAAAACTCGCTGAAGCCGCATGAAATTAGAATTTGCCGAGTTTATCGCCGCCTTTGTTGCCAGTGGTTTCCTGCTGCTGGTATCCCTCTGGTGGTGGTATGAAAGAAGAGATGCGCGTGCTTTCGGTCGCTTGCGGAGAGAACAGGTCTACCACTGCGTCAAGTGCAACCACCTATACTCTGGCAGACCGGAAACGGATCTAAAGGACTGTCCATTCTGCAGCCACCGCAATATCCCTTTGCGATTCTGAGTCTTCAGTCCAGCCAGTAGTCGACAACCGCACGCTCGCGGGTGACCTCCTGGATAAACTTCACCACTTCCTCGTGGGCCGGGTGCACACGATAGCGTTCCAGTGCCTCCAGTGAGCCAAAACTGGTTTCAAGTGCAATATCCCAGGACGCCGGACTGCTCAGGGCATTCGCTCCGACCCGGAGGGACTTGATCTCCTCAATCTCATCCGGAAGCCTCCTCAGCATAGCTGTCAGTTTATCCCGGACCGCCTCAAACTCCCGGCTGCCCTCGGCAGCAGAGAGGCGAAAGAAAACCAGATGTCTAAGCGTTCTGTGAGAATAGCTCATGAGTCAATTACCTCTCTTTCAATGATTTCACCCAATCGGTCTGTATCGGCCGCAAACTGGCGGATCCCCTGGGCAAGTTTTGCGGTGCACATCGGATCGGCATTCATATGCCAGCGGAAGCCTGCTTCACTGAATTCCATTTTTTCCAGATGGTTTCCAGGCTCAGGTGCCGGTGATAGCTTCCTCTCCAGTGGATCTGTAGACTGGCGCAGTTGTTCCAGCAACTCCGGGCTGATCGTGAGCAGATCGCAGCCCGCAAGCTCGCGGATCTGGCCGATGTTGCGAAAACTCGCGCCCATCACCTGGGTCGGATAGCCGAAATATTTGTAATATCGATAGATTTGGCTGACCGATAAAACGCCCGGATCCTCGTGTGCCGCGTATGTATGACCGGTCTTTTCCTGATACCAATCAAGTATCCGGCCGACAAATGGACTGATTAAAGTAACTTTCGCGTTTGCCGCTTCTACCGCCTGAACCAGTGCAAAAAGCAGTGTAAGATTACAGCGGATACCCTCTCCCTCGAGAACCTTTGCCGCCTGCAGACCTTCCCAGGTTGCGGCAATCTTGATCAATATTCGCTCCCTTTCAATCCCCTTGGAAGCATACAGCTCGACGATCCTGCGCGCTTTGGCAACCGTTGCCGCAGTGTCGAAAGAGAGCCTTGCATCCACCTCGGTCGAAACCCGACCCGGGATCAGTTTAAGAATCTCCATTCCAAAGAGAACCAAAAGCCAGTCGGCCACATGCTCGGTCAGTGCCGACCCGTGCAGGTTCGCACGGCTGGCTTCGGCCACAGCCTTTTCCAGCAAGGGTGCGTAGCGATCCATCTGAACCGCACGCAGGATCAGCGTGGGATTTGTGGTCGCATCCTGCGGGGCATAGGCTTTGAGCTTTTCAAAGTCTCCGGTATCGGCAACCACAGTGGTATACTCACGGAGCTGTTCCAGCTGGTTCAGAGAATATTTGGAGTCTGCGCTCATAAGAGCAAGTATGCTAGTCAGGACTGTAGAGTCAATGCGAACTAAATTAGTTGCAAGTTTGGGAAATTATGTCATCAGAAGTGGTTGAATAAAGTAGGGCAGGTATTGAAATTGCAGAATTTATTGTTGATCTGTGTTTTTCTGATCTGATTGGAATACAATTTGCTCTTGTGACTTTATCCGATTGACAAGCATGCAATTTTTCCTTCTGTCGCCTCTTTCATTCAAGCATTAGCAATACTGAATCAACAAACAACCTGAACACATGAATATCAAGAAAACCATCGCACTCGCAGCCGCAGCGGCCGCTGGTGTCAACCTGAGCTCCGCTCAGGATATCTCGGTTACCACCGATCTGACTTGGGAATCTGCTTACGTCTTCCGTGGCCAGCAGCTTGCCAAGGCTCACTTCGCCCCCAGCGTGGACGTCAGCGTTGCTGACTTCTACTTTGGTATTTGGGCAGCTCTTCCGGCAGACCATCTTTATGACAATGAGGTGGACTTCTATGCCGGTTACAGCACCCCGGTTACCGATCTGATCAGCGCCGATGTGGGTTTCACCTACTACACCTATCCGGATGCGCAGGACAAGTTCTTCGACAGCGCCATCAACACCTTCGAGGTGTATGGCGGGCTTTCCTTTGAACTTCCCTTCAGCCCCTCGGTGTATCTCTTCCGCGACTTCGATCTGAAGACCTTCACCTTCGAAGTGGCTGCCGGTCATAGTTTTGAGGTTGCCGACGCTACCACCGCAGACATCGACGTCTATGTCGGTCATGTCGCCGTGCGTGGCACCGGTAACTACTTCTACTACGGCACCCGCGCCTCTCTCAACTATCATTTCACCGACGCCGCGGCGGTTTCCGCTTCGGTCAGCTGGGGTGGTTCGGAAGAGCGCTGGATGCTGAACGGCAAGAGCAACCGCATCTGGTTCGGTCTTGGTGTGACCGCCGGCTTCTAAGCTGCCGGAGTTTCACAA
>PWQF01000088.1 GCA_003556865.1 Elusimicrobiota bacterium
TCATTTTACCTAAAGACGGTGAAAAAAGTCCAGATTCAAATGATAAAGAGAAGTGATATTACTGGATTGCCGCGGGTTAAAAATGCCGGAGAGAAGAGAATACCTTACGGGAATTGAAAATAAAGTCTGTTAAATACCCGCAGCTTTGATAGCTTAAAACTCATTAACGGTTCCGGTACCTGATTTTGTGCCTTAAATTTAAAGATGCCAGCCTGCTGTCCGGCGCGGCGATGTCTGTTTATTATACAAAATGGTTATGTAAAGCTTTTAATAACGGGGAGGAAGTCAAATGAAAGTTCTTGTTGTTGATGACGATAAATCTATGCTTATGATTGCCCAAACTTTTCTGAAAGGAAAGGGTTTTGAGGTGCTTACGGCTGAAAACGGGGAGAAAGGCATTGAATTGGCTTTAACGGAAAAGCCTGATGTAATTCTCCTGGATGTGGTAATGCCGGGAAAAAACGGTTTCGAAGTCTGCCGGGAATTAAAAGATAATAAGGAGACAGAAAATATAAAGATAATAATAATATCGGGCAACATACCTGACATTGAAATGGGTTTTGATTACGGGGCCGATGACTGTATTGCAAAGCCGCCGGAATGGAACAGCCTGGCTGAAAGAATTTCAGAAATATAATATTTTGAACGCAGAAAAAAAGGTAATAGATAATAACTATGTGATAGACAGGCTCATAGGAGTCGGTGGGTCGGCCTTTGTATATAAAGCCTGGGATAAAATGCTGCATAAGTATGTGGCGGTTAAAAAAATTCATGATGAATATGCAAAAGAGAGTTCTTTTGTCCAAATGTTCAGAGAAGAAGCTGTAAATACGGCAAAGCTGGAAAGTGAAAATATTGTCCGGGTAGTTAATTTTATTAATGAACAGGACAATTATTATATAGTTATGGAATATGTAAACGGGGTTAACCTTGAATACCTTCTTAATAAATGCGAAAAGAGAAATATTACTATACCTGCCGAAATAGCGGTACATATAATGTTAGAGGTAATAAAAGCCCTTGACTATGCTCACAATATGAAAGATGAAATTACAGGCGAACCCCTTAATATTGTCCACAGGGATGTTTCTCCCGGAAATATTATGCTTTATTATGACGGCAGGGTAAAGTTAGCCGATTTTGGTATAGCTAAAGCAGGTAACTTAAAAGATAAGGAGGAAAAGTTAAAATCAAAGGTAAATTATATGTCACCGGAGCAGGCCTCGGGCGGGGATATTGATTTCCGGTCCGATATTTATAGCTGCGGGCTGGTCCTGTATGAAATTTTGGCGGGGGAAAAACCATATGAAGGCGGGGAGGGAATTGAAATATGGAAAAAGGCTAAAAATGCAAAAATCAATTTTAAACTCCTTGAAGAGAAAGAGGTTGATGAAAATCTTATAAATATAATTAAACATATTACCCAGCATAATCCGGATAAAAGGTTTCAAAAAGATGTTGAAATGTTTATCGAACTTAAAAAACATGTAAGTAAACACGGTTCTGCTAAGGAGATAGAAAAAAATTATCTTGGTTTTATTGAGCAGGTGCTTGAGGAGGAAATAGATGCCTCCGAGAAAGAGAAGCAGAAAGATATAACGAAAAAACATCAGTCTTTTGAAATAGATACAGAAGAGCTGGAGAGGGAAAGTAAAGCTGCCGCTGAATATGAAAAAGAGAAAACTAAAGATGATTTAAAAAAAATAAAAGGCAGAAGGGGAAAGTTTAAGGTTTTCTTAATAGCTTCAGCTGGCCTGGCCGGTATAGTTGCCGCCTTTCTTTTTTTTACTTTCCCCGATGAAAAAACCGTAGATACCAGGCCCGTCTCTGTTAAAACCGGACTTCAAAAAGCGGAGCTTAGACTGGATACTATCCCTTCCGGAGCAGAAATAAGAATAATGGATGAATACGGAAATGATATTTTAAAAGAATACGGTATTGAAGGTAAGTCCCCCCTTTATATTTCCGGTAAAGAGTTAGGGAATTATACTTTAGAAGTAGAGAAAGAAGGTTTTGGAAGAAGGGTCAAGTCTTTAGAGATTGTTGAGGACCAAAACGGCGTGGATATAACTCTTTCAGGTGAGGGCGAAATGAAAGAAGGCACATATATAATAAGGTTTTCAGTAGACACATATGTTGATTCCAGCCCCCGCGGCGCCGTATTATATATAAACGGGGAAAGGGTGGGGCATACTCCCTATAGCGGCCGGTTAAAAACAGGGTTGAATAATTTTGTTTTGAGCCGCCGGGGCTATGAGACTATTGGAGTACCGGATCCTGAACTGGATATGGTAAACAGGTTAAGGGGTGTCTGCCTTATTGATTTTTCAATTCCCTTAGAAGAACAGTCGGGTATAGATTACCGCTTTTGGGAAGTTAGTGAGAGAAAAGGAAAAGAAGGAAAAAATATAAGAATAAAAGGGTATTTAAAAGCTGATTAAATGAGAAAGTTTCAAAAAATAGCAGGATTATATCTGATTATAAGGGAAAAGGCCAGAACCCCTTTTCTGACCATATATAAAGCGGCTGATATTCTTTCCAAAAAGTTTATAAGCCTTAAAAAAATTAATGAAAGCTATACGCATAAGGAAAAAGTAGTTGAACTTGCCCGCAAAATAATAATAAAGGCAACGAAGCTCAAACACGGCAATATTGTAAGGCCTTTAAATTTTATAAAAGAAGGCCCTGGCTTATATATCATTAACGAAGAAGCCCCCGGTATTAAGCTTGCTTATCTTATAAGAAAATATAAAGAAAGAAATAAATTAATTCCTCCCCAGCTTGCCGCTTATATTATTTCCGAAGTGCTGCGGACGCTTGATTATGCCCATAACTTTAAAGATAGCTCTTCCGGCAAAGTTATTGAGTTTGTTCATTACAATATTTCCCCCCAAAACATATATCTTTGTTATGACGGAAGTGTTAAGCTGGCTGATTTTGGAATGGCTAAGATATTACGGGCGGCGGACAAGAAACTTTGGCAAAAAACAGCTTATCTGTCTCCGGAGGAAGCTTCCGGGGCAAAGGGGGATAGATTATCGGATTTGTTTACGGTTGGTCTTGTTTTTTATGAAATGTTAGCCGGAGCCCCGGCGTATGCTGATGATGCTGATAAAATCAGTCAGGCAAAAAATGCTGAGATTGATTTAGGACAGCTGAAAAAAATGAAAGTCCCCCGGCGTATTATAAAAATCATCCGCAAACTGATTAAGAAAACCCCGGGTAAGCGATATAATTCTGCAGGAAAAGCTCTTTCAGCTTTTGAAAAGTACCTTAAAAAATATAAAGACCTTAACGAATGGCAAAAGTCCTATATGCAATTTTTTACCCAAATGTTCAGGAAAGAATCAGCATCTTATCAAAAAGAGTCAAAAGA
>PWQF01000073.1 GCA_003556865.1 Elusimicrobiota bacterium
ACTCCAAGAGACCTTAATATACCGGGGCGGGAGCTCAAGGGTATTTATTTTGCTATGGAATACCTTAGAGGAATTAATGATTATGTGCGGGGTATAAAGAGAGAAGACGGGATTATTTCGGCCCGGGGTAAAAGTGTACTTGTTATCGGTGGTGGTGATACAGGCAGCGACTGTGCTTCGGGGGCTTTTAGGCAGGGGGCGGCATCTGTTTCCCAGGCAGAGATACTTCCCCGGCCCGAAGATAAAAAAGGTCAGGGAAACCCGTCCTGGCCCCTCAGGCCTATAGTTTACAAAAAGAGTACCGCCGTAGAGGAAGGTGTAAAGCAGATGTGGGGGGTGCGTGCTTTGAGGTTTATAGGAAAAAAAGGAAACGTAAAAGAAGTTGAGTTTGAAAAAAAGAATAAAGAAAAATTTAAATTTAAAGCAGACCTGGTTCTTCTGGCAATGGGTTTTCTTCATCCCAGGCACGAGGGCCTGATAAAGGATATGGGTATTAAGGTGGACGACAGGGGCAATATAGAAACGGGAGAGGGTTATATGACGTCTGTACCTTCAATTTTTGCTGCCGGGGATGCAAGTACCGGAGCTTCCCTGGTGGTAAGCGCTATGGAAAGCGGTAAAAAAGCGGCCGGGTATATACACAGCTATTTAAATAATAAAAAAAAGGTTAAAGATAAATATGAGGGTAAAAAATAAAGTCTGTAATAAATTGAAAAAGAAGAGTAATTTTATATAATCATAGAAAAAAGGAGAAATAAATATGCGTGACAGAAAACTTAAAAAAGCGGATGTCCTGGAAAAGGTAAAAACCGGCGGGGTTAAATTTATAAAATTCTGGTTTACAGATATTTTAGGCCAGGTGAAATCTTTTGCGGTAACCCCTCCGGAACTTGAAAACGCGCTTGAAAGCGGTATGGGTTTTGATGGTTCATCCATAGAGGGTTTTGCCCGCATATATGAAAGCGACTTAATTGCTATGCCTGACCCTACCACATTTACGCTTCTTCCCTGGAGGGAGGGAGACCATAAGGTGGCCAAAATGTTTTGTGACATTATGACCCCCGAAGGAGAGCCTTACTGCGGATGCCCCAGGAATGTGCTGAAGAAAAATTTAAATGAAATGAAAAAAGCCGGCTTTGACACCTTTAATGTGGGTCCCGAACTTGAATATTTTTATTTTAAAGACAACCAGTCCCCCGAAATAATGGATGAAGGCGGTTATTTTGATCTTCTGCCGCTTGATCTGGGACAGGATTTAAGAAGGGATACCATCCTGGCGCTAGAAGAAATGGGGATACCCGTGGAATATTCTCACCATGAAGTGGCTCCCAGCCAGCACGAGATAGACCTTAAATATGCTCCTGCTGTTGAGATGGCAGATGATGTTATTTCCTATAAAGTTGCGGTAAAGTCCATAGCAATGAAGCACGGGGCTTATGCCACTTTTATGCCCAAACCCCTCTGCGGTGTAAACGGAAGCGGAATGCATGCCCATATGTCCCTTTTTAAGGAAGGCAAAAATTCATTTTTTTCCCCGGAGGGCAGGTATCACCTTACAGAAGATGCGGGCCATTTTACTGCCGGAATTATGCGGCATGCCCGCGAAATATGCGCTATAACCAATCAGTGGGTGAATTCATACAAGCGCCTTGTTCCGGGATATGAGGCCCCAGTATATATTGTATGGGGCCAGAAAAACCGCTCGACCCTGATAAGGGTTCCCAACTATCAGCCCGGAAAAGAAAATTCTACCCGTATAGAGCTCAGGTTTCCGGATCCTGCATGCAACCCTTATCTGGCTTTCAGTGTTATGCTTGCGGCGGGTCTGGAAGGGATAAAAAATAAATATCCGCTGCCTGATCCTGTAGAGGATGATATGTTCCGGCTTAATGAGAAGGAAAGATCTCAAAGGGGTATTAAGACCCTTCCCGGAAGCCTTATAGAATCTATCCAGGAATCAGAGGGGTCGGAATTTCTGAAAAAGGCGCTGGGGGAACATGTATTTAATAAATTTATAGATAATAAGAAAATTGAATGGGATAGATACAGAACGCAGGTAACAGATTATGAGATCGGGGCATACCTGCCCATACTTTAAAAAGCTTAGCGGGTTATCTATAATTTTTGCAGAGTGACTTTTTATTCGGAAGAGATTCTGAAGGAAAGCTGGGAATTTTCTCAAAAAATTCTGCCGGAGGTTTCCCGCACTTTTGCCCTTAACATAAATAAGCTTAAGGGTGAGACCCGCAAGGCTGTTCTAAGCGGTTATCTTATTCTTAGAATGGCGGACTGCCTGGAAGACTCACCCTTTTACACTGAAAGCCAAAAAGCCCAAAAATTAATTGCTTTCAGTAAAATATTTAATTTAAATACAGATATAAAAGAAGCGGAAAATATATACCGGACCTTTAAAGATTTCCGGACCGAAACACCTGCAGAGGCACAGCTGATGGTTAACGGGCTTAAGGTCTTTAATGTTTTCTTTTCGCTGCTGCCCGGGTACAGGAAAGCAATGATTCTCCATATTGCCGGGATCTGCCGGGGTATGGCCCGGTTTCAGCTCAAAAAGGCTTCATCCCAAAAAAAAATATATCAGTTATCAGATACAGGGGAATTAAAAGAGTACTGTTATTATGCTGCGGGTATGGTGGGGGAGATGCTTACAGATATTTTCAGTATAAGGTCATCTGTAGCGCCGCTTAAAAAAGACCTTAATAGGTACGCGAGGGCTTTTGGAGAAGGGCTTCAGGTTACCAATATTGCAAAGGACTGGAAGAAGGATAATGACCGGGGCTGGCTGTATGTTCCTAAAAATTTGTTTGACGTAGATAGAAAAGAAAAGGCCAATGAAGAGAAAATAAAAATATATCTTGCCTCCATTGCCGCTTTCGATTTTGGAGAGTCAATGAAATATATAAGGATATTGCCGGATGAAGCAGAGGATTTCAGGCTTTTCTGCATTATACCTTTGCTGTTGGCATTAGCTACGTTACTCAACCTTTTTTCGGGAAAGAGCAATAAGATTTCCAGGGCAAAGGTTTATAAGCTTATGGATGAAAGCAGAAGATGCGCAACCAGTCCGGAATATTTAGATAAGATCTTTAAAAAGTTTAATAAAAAATTAAAAAAGCATATTGTAGAAAATAAATAAATGAAATTTTTTAAAAAAGATAATACAAAAGCAAAATAGGGTTTAAACTTTCCCTTAAGAGAGCTAAAAAAATCCCAGGAGATATAAACTTATGGAATTAAATAAAATTAAAATGATACTTTTTGATTACGGAGGAGTTATTGCCCCTGAAGGCTTTCAGCTGGGAGTGCTGAAACTTGCCCAGAATTTTGGAAAAAGTTTTAAGGAGATGTATGAACTGGCA
>PWQF01000017.1 GCA_003556865.1 Elusimicrobiota bacterium
ACAAGTTTATTCGGAGAAGGAGATATAGCATTATCAGAATATGAAACGATGCCAATATCACAACAAGCAGAAACACCTTATTGTTCATCCAAACTAACCCAGCTTTTAGCAAATAAAAACGTGGTTGATTGTGAAGCATACGATGAAGACGACCAGCATCATGGTGAAGGGGTATGCGAAGATATCTACAAAGAAGAATTTTCAGTCTTTGGCTTTTGCGAGACAACAGGATTCGAAGAAAAACTAACTTTTGATGCAACCATACCTGACTTTTTTGAGGAATGCGGGCCTTGCATGTTAAGAGTGGATGAAAATAGCGAGGAATTCATTAGCTTCGAGGACTTAGTAAATCAAGGTTTGTCTGATGATTTCATAGAACACTATTGCTTTGAGTACGGTCACGATTTTGATTTCTGTGGTAATGAAACAACAACAACACAAGATGGGTTTATTGACTCCGCGTTTTGTAAGACATACCCTGAGCTATGCCTAGGAACACCATTTAGCACAACAGATAGCTGTGCGGACATTCATTACAGCTTTGGATATACATATACTAATTTTAAAATATGCGACTTAGAAACAGAGTATTGCCACGCAGGATTTTTAACAGACTCATCCGATGGACCTTGCTGTGTCGGACCAAGCTCTTACTGCGCGGACATAGGAGACTTAACATGCGCGGAGATGGGAGGAGAAACATTTGGAGAAGAAGAAGTCTGCATAGGACAACACATAGAATTAAACGATGGTAGCAAGTGCTGTTTCGGTTCAGTAAGACCTCCACACAGCCATTTCTTACCCAATATCTTATCTGAAGGAGGCTATATTTGCTACGCGCACCAAAATAAAAACTTCATATCAGAGTGCTGCGGTCCAGGAGGCTGTATGAATGCTGAAAATAGATTAAACAGAGGTCGAGATCTTTTATCAACAACATACCAGATGACTGGGGCAACGTATCATATGTTGGCGAGCTTCGATTCGCATAATGGAGAAAACGTTTTATTAAGACACATAGAACCATCTGCTGAAGGAGAATTTTCATTCCGCCATGAATTACAACACGCAGATGATCTTTCGTCGTTTTTGTCAACTTTTAGCATCGAAGGATTTCAGTATTTAGAATTTGACTTTCTAACGAGCGGAGGACACTATTTGAAACAAATAAAACTAAAAGATGGTAACGATGTATTTTGGCCGTTTGATTTTGAAGATTACTTACACGCCGAAAGTTTCAGGTGGCAAAGAATAAAACTAGACCTAGAAAGCCCGCCTGAAGGATTTGATACAAACAGAGTGCGCGATGTAATCTTTACGTACGACGAAAACGCGAACTTCCAATTCGCAGCGGACAGACTACACTTATCAGTAGAAGACTCAGATGTTAGCTCAGATAAAAGATATTGCTCAGGTAACTGGGGGGAATGGCTAGAAAACCTAGACGGTCCTTATGGGAACCAAGGATTCTTTCAAGGAACCACGCCAAGAAGCGATAACGTTGGATTGACAGAATACGGACCTTATAGAACAGCTTGCGACGGTACCATGACAGCTATTTGGACAGGATCTGCTTGTTGCGGAGACAACACGCATCCAAAACTAGGAGATCAAGGAGAATACTGGGTGGACTCACAAGGAGTTTGCTGGGATGGAATCGCTGTTTTACATGATGATACCCTCGCACGAGCAATATCAAAAGACTACCAATCAAGAAGTAGACTAGAGAGATCCTTACTTTTTTTCGGAGGAGATGCATGGATTTGTCACTATGACAAAGATGAATACGACGAACCATTCGCATTCGACCCAGACACAGTTATATCAGACACAAAGATAAGCGATGTATTAAGCGAAGAAAACGTCGTAGACCCATTCACAACGAAAGGAAGCTGGATGTGCGAAGCAGGAGTTGGATGGACAAAACTAAGAGATATAAACAGAGTAACACTAATGGCATCATTCTTGCTAACAGAAGCATCAGAACAAGGCTCAGAAGAAGAATTCACACTTTTCTGCGGGGATAGAGACAAAGTAGGAAACTACTTCGTAGAAGATATAGAAGAATCGGGTGAGTACGATTTACTAGGCTCCTTTTGCTTACTCAGAACAGGAAGAAACACGGACTTCATAGAAGCAGGAGATAACCAAAGACCAGAAGGAGACATATTCTTAGCATTCGAATCAAAGAACTTAACCGAAGACATACTAGAACAAATAAACAACACAATACTTGGAGGATACCAAGTACTACAAGGAGCAAATATAGATTGCTCAAACACACCAGCGAATCCAACAAGCGAAGAATTTTTCAGCCCCTGCGAGTTAGACGCAGAACACTTTAGAGGAACTATTTATTATAATAGACCCTTTAAAATAGTAATAATAACCAGCGACGAAATACAAACAGAAAACTTTTTACAAACAATGTGGAACGCATTCATAGGATTCTTTTCTAATTTATTCGGAGGAGGAAGCGACCCACAATTCTACGATTTAAATGACTTCTCAGACTTTAGAAATTCAAAAGAAATATACATCGCGAAACAAGGCGATAAAGAAATAGTGGGAAAAACAGAAGAAATAATGCCAATACAAAAAATAAGAGTCGACTACACGAACCTAGCAACCAATGTTTCATTCCTCGCGGGAATGCTAAATCACCAATCAGGCTCAACCGACGCGTTATGGGGCGCGAATGGATACACTCAAACAATATTCACACTAGTAAAATATGAAGAAAATTTTTTGAACTTTAACGAAATAACATCAAGACTAAGACTAATAGATAAAGGAGACCCTGTTGACTTCGGAACACTAGCTTCTTGTGAAGTAAATAGGAACGGACAAACAGAGACTTGGGAATCAGGAACACTAGAATTCATGTACAAAGAAGAAGCATCAACCAACTGCAACGCTCAAACAATAAAAATAATGTGCTTCGACGGACAAATACTAGATGAAAACTTTGAACCAATAAACATAAATGACTATTACTGGGACTGCACAAATATATATACTGTCACAATAGAACACGAAGCAATCACAGACGGACTAGTGCCAATACACAGCACAGCATCCATACCAGAACTAGGGCAACACCAAGTAGAAGAAGGAACATCATTACCTCTAAGTCAAGGACCAGACGAAGACGGACCTCCAAGAATTGAACTAATAAACTGGAGAATAGGAGGAACACAACAACACATAGGACCAAGCACAAACAAACTAATAAATAATCCTACGACCTTAATAGCTAGATTTGGATGCGCATCTGATTCTGGGTGCGAAGGACAAAATTATGAGTGTGACAACGGAATGTGCGTACTTCCTGAAGACAATGGAGACAATGGAGACAATGGAGACAAT
>PWQF01000256.1 GCA_003556865.1 Elusimicrobiota bacterium
GAAACTGAAAAATTACGTAGTCCAGGAAGGAGAAAAAAATGTCTGAAATGACCCAGATTTACAGTAAGTCAGAGAGGCTGAAAAAACTGCCGCCGTATCTTTTTGTGGAAGTGGACCGGATGAAACGCAGGGCCCTGGAGGAAGGGGTGGATATAATAAACCTGGGCGTGGGAGATCCCGATACGCCAACGGCGCCGGTTATAAGAGAAAAAATGAAGGAAGCCGTAGATAATAAGGATAACCACCAGTATCCTTTCGGGAAGGGAAAAGAGATTTTCAGGAAAAAGATAAGGGATTTTATGCAAAAAAGGTTTAACCTGGAACTTAAGGAAGATCAGGTTCACTCTCTTATAGGAAGCAAGGAGGGGATAGCCCATCTTCCCCTGGCCTTTGTAAACCCTTCAGATGTGGTTCTGGTCCCGGAGCCCGCTTACCCTGTTTATAATTCTTCTGCCATTTTTGCCGGGGGCACCCCTTACTATATGCCGCTTAAAGAGGAGAATTCTTTTCTGCCCCGGTATCAGACCATACCTGAGGAGATACTGGAAAAAGCCAGGATACTTTTTATAAACTATCCCAATAATCCCACGGGGGCTTCCGCCACCGGGGAGTTTTATTTAAGGACAGTTGAAATTGCCCGCAAATACTCTATAATTGTTGCTTCCGATGCTGCCTACAGCGAGCTTTATTATAAAGATAAACCGGCCAGTTTTCTTCAGACGCCCGGTGCTATGGATGTGGGAATAGAATTTCATTCCCTTTCCAAAACTTTTTCCATGACGGGGTGGAGAGTGGGCTGGGCCTGCGGCAGCAGCAAAATAGTTTCAGGTCTGGCATCTGTTAAAGATAATATAGATTCGGGCATATTCGGGGCGGTCCAGGATGCGGCCTGCATCGCCTTAGACAATTATGAGCAGCTTTCAAATCCGGCCAGGGAAACCTATAAGGAAAGGATGGAGATACTGACCGGGTATTTAAAAGAGGCCTCCTGGAAACTTGAAATGCCCAGGGCCTCTTTTTATTTATGGGCCAGACCTCCCGGTGAGATAAGTTCAATTGAAGCTGTTAAAAAATTGATCTCGGAGGCCGGGGTCATATGCACTCCCGGCAGCGGTTTCGGCCCTTCGGGCCGGGGCTATGTCAGGTTTGCCGCTACCAGAAAGGCTGAAAGAATAAGAGAGGCGGGGGAGAGGATAAAGAAAATAAAATGGTAAAAAAATGCGCTCTTTCCATTGGTTCAAATAAGGGGGGGAGGGAATCCAATATAAAAAAAGCTGTTTCCATTATTGAAAAGAGAGCGGGTACTGAAGTTAAAAAAAGCCCGGTATATGAAAGCCCCCCGCTTTATAACGAGAACCAGAATGATTTCTTAAACTGCTGCATAAGTTTTGATACCGAAATGAACGCGGAGGAGCTTCATTCCCTTACCCTGGCAGCGGAAAAGGAGTGCGGCAGAAAAAAGAAAAAAGGAAAAGGGCCCCGGACTGTTGATATTGATATAATTTTCCTGGGGGATGATATTGTTGCCGATGATAAGCTCAGTATCCCCCACGTAGATATGCAGAACAGGCTTTTTGTGCTGAGGCCCCTGGCGGATATAATGGGCAGCTTTATCCACCCCGTGCTGCAGCTTAAGGTAAAGGACCTTTTAGCTGAATGTCCCGACAGGAGCAGGCTTAAAAAAATTAAAAATTTTTGGGAGTAAAAAATGAATTTAACAGCAAAAATAATAGCAGCCCTTATCTTTTTTGAAGGCCTGATATCTCTTCTCTTTCCCTCCCGGGCCCAGGAGGCTTCCCGCGAATTTAATGATTCGTCCTCTTCTTTTAAAAGAATGACAGGAGCCTTTGCCGTTGCGGCGGGCGCTATTCTTCTTTATATAAGCCGCCGCCTGCTGGGAGAGCTCCTGGCTCACTGGGTGGTTTCGGCAGGAGGTATATATATGCTTCTGGTCGGGCTCTTTATGGTTGGCGCACCCTCATACGCGGGCAGGGCGGTTAACTGGTTTTACCGGGAGAAAAGGGTGACTTCCTTTA
This sequence comes from Elusimicrobiota bacterium, assembly GCA_003556865.1. The sequence continues at coordinate 2,037 of PWQF01000256.1, forward strand.
TAGGTTTTCTTCTTCTTTTGGCGGGTCTCGTGCTTTATCTGATTTTATAGCTTAGTTTTTTATATGGATAAAGAGAAAATAAAAAAAATAATGGATCTTTCACGGCTGGAGCTGAGCCCGGAAGAGAAAAAGAAAATACCCTCCCAGATGAGGGAGATACTTAATTATATGGATAACCTGAACAGCCTTTCAACTGAGCGGATAAAGCCCCTCAAGCAGGTCTTTTTAAAGGAAATGCCCCTTTTTCCGGATAAGGCCAGGGAGTATGAGGGGAAGGAAAATCTTACCGCTAACTCTCCTTTTTTCAGGGACGGGTTCTTCAGGATAAAGAAAATAATAGAATGAGCCTTATTACGGGATTAAGAGAAGATATACTTTCCGGCCGCCGCTCGGTAACGGATGTTGTTGAGGAGTCTTTAAAAAAAGTCCGGGGCCGGGGAAAAGAGCTTAACTGCTGGATAACTGTTACCTTTGAAAGGGCCCTGGAGAGAGCAGACAGGCTGGACAGGCGCCTGAAAAAAGGAGAGGAGCCGGGCATTCTCTGCGGAACTACCGTGGCCGTAAAGGATAATATGCTCATAAAAGGGGTGAAAACCACCTGCGCCTCTAAAATGCTCCGGAATTATATTTCCCCCTATACCTGCACCGCGGTAAAAAGATTGGAGGAGGCCGGGGCGGTAGTTATAGGTAAAACAAATATGGATGAGTTTGCAATGGGTTCATCCGGGGAAACCTCTTTTTTCGGCCCCACCTTTAATCCTCTTGATAGGGAAAGGTCTCCCGGGGGCTCATCTTCCGGTTCGGCCGCCTCTGTTGCGGCGGGGCACGTTCCTGCCGCGCTGGGTACTGATACAGGAGGGTCCATAAGGCAACCCGCATCATTCTGCGGGTTAGTGGGTATGAAGCCAACCTATGGCGCGGTTTCCAGGTATGGAATTGTACCTTTTGCCTCTTCGCTGGACCAGGCCGGCCCTCTGGCAGGAAGCGTTGAGGACGCGGCTCTTCTGTTTGACGTTATCGCCGGATATGACAGCAGGGACTCTACCTCCGTTAAACATTCTCATCCAAGCTGTCTTACTTCCATAAACAGGGGAGTAGAAGGGTTAAAGATCGGAATACCCGGAGAATATATGCAGGAGGGAACAGAGAGAGATATAAAAGAGGCAGTTGAATCCGCTGCCGTAAGACTTGAAAAACTGGGAGCCCGAATTGAGGAAATTTCTCTTCCCCATACCCGCTATGCGATAAGCGTATATTATATAATAGGTCCGGCTGAAGCTTCGGCTAACCTTGCCAGGTTTGACGGGATAAGGTTTGGCCATTC
>PWQF01000055.1 GCA_003556865.1 Elusimicrobiota bacterium
AAATAGTTGCCATAAAGACAGGCCACCGGCTTAATATAGATTTTACTCGAAAGCTTCAGGAAAAAACCCGGGCCGGATGCGGGCCGGAAAAGGTTATAGATTCGGAGGGGATACTTAAGATACTTCCCCACCGCTATCCCCTTTTAATGGTTGACAGGATAGAGGTCGGTTCATCCGGAAAGAGGGCTAAAGGGTACAGGGGGATAACCGCCAACGAGATTTTTATGAAAGGCCATTTTCCGGGACGGCCGGTATTTCCCTCAACATATATAGTTGAGTTTATGGCCCAGTCATCGGCGGTCCTTTTTCTGGCCGGCAAAAAAGATGAAAATACACTGGCCTATTTTATGATAATTGAAAAAGCTTTTTTTTATAAAGAAATTTTCCCTCCACAGGTTCTCCGGTCGGAGGTTGAACTTCTCTTTATGAGAGGCAGCCGGGGGAAGGTGAGGGGCGTGGCTTATACAGAGGACGGCGAAAAAGCGGCGGAGGCGGAATTTATGTTTGCACTGGTGGATAAATAAATGAATAAGATACACAGGACAGCGGTTATAGAGTGTAATGTTCAGCTGGGCGAGGGGGTAAAGGTAGGACCCCACGCTCTTCTCAGGGGAGATATCCGTATAGGGAAAAACAGTACTATAGATGCCAATGCGGTGATAGAGGGAAATGTTAGCATAGGTGATAATAACCGGATAGGCATAGGGGCGGCGATAGGTACCCCGCCCCAGGCCTTTAAATATGATGAAGAAACCCGGGTTGAGATAGGCGAGGGCAATATCATTAGGGAATATGTTACGGTAAACCGCTCCACTTCTTCCGGCCGGGCCACGGTAATAGGGAACAATACCATGCTGATGTCCTACGTGCATATAGCCCACGACTGTTGCATAAAGGACGAGGTGATACTTGCTAACTGTGTCACCCTGGGCGGGCATATAGTTGTAGAGGAAAGGGCCATAATAGGGGGGATTACTCCCGTGCACCAGTTTGTGCGCATAGGGGCAATGGCTATAGTGGGGGGGGGCTCCAGGATACCCAAGGATGTTGTTCCTTACTGCCTGGCAGCCGGGAACCCGGCCCATGTCCACGGACTTAACAGGGTGGGCCTCAAGCGCAGGAATTACCCCTACAGGGTCAAAAGGAAACTTAAGGACGCCTACAGGCTAATATTCCGCTCCGGCTTAAATACCAGCCACGCGGTGGAGGAGATTGAAAAAAAACCCGAACTTGATATTCCACAGGTAAGGCAAATGGTAGCCTTTATAAAAAGTTCTGAGAGGGGGATAACTAAGTAGTGACCACCAAACAAGTACTTAAACGGCTTTATATAGCCCTTAAGCCCTACCGCAAACGGTTTGTTATAGCATTGCTCAGTATGGTCATCGTGGGGCTGATGCAGCCGTCGCTTATAGTCCTGATAAAACCTTTTTTTGATATAATACTTCACCCCCAGGCGGCGGTAATCCCTGTTCTGGGAATAGAGATCCCCTCCGAGCTGCCCAGGCAGACCATTCTTTTTTACTTTGCGGCCGTAATACTTTTAATTGCGGTATTCAGGGGTTTTTTCCATTATATACAGAAATATTATATGGCATATATAGGCCAGCATATAGTAAAAGATATCAGGAACCGGCTTTTCCGTCATCTTTCCTACCAGTCAATGGGTTATTTTATAGTTAACAAGACCGGACAGCTTATGTCCCGTCTGACTAATGACGTAAAATACCTGGAGAAGTCAATAGTTAAAATTCCCACCCAGCTTATAAGGGACGGGATAACCTTTCTTTTTACACTTGCCCTTTTATTTTACCTCAGCTGGAGATGGGCCCTTTACGCCATCCTGGGATTTATATTCATACTTATTCCTTTTATTGCTTTTTCCCGGGTATTAAGGAGGCTGGCCCGCGCCGGCCACCAGAAAATGGCGGATATTTATGAATTTTTATCTGAAAAAATATCGGGTATGAGGCTGATTAAGGCTTTTTCCATGGAAAAAGACGAGCAGAGAAATATGAGGAAGGTAAACAAGAGATTTCTGGACCTGGTCCTTAAGTCCGAACGGGTGAGCGCGGTGGAATCCCCCATAAGCGAGTTTATGAGCACAATGGGGATGGCTGCAATACTGGTAATAGGCGGCACCGCCCTTATAAACGAAACAGTTACAATGGGAACGCTGCTGGCATTTATGGGGGCCCTTTCGGCAATGTATACTCCGGTTAAACATCTTTCGGGCATAAACCAGCAGCTTCAGAGAGCCTTTGCCGCTTCGGAAAGGGTTTTTCAGATAATGGATGAGAAGAACCATATACTCCAGGCCCCGGACCCGGTAACGCTTACGGGCCTTAAGGAGGGGATAGAGTTCAGGGATGTTTCATTTGCCTATAAGGAGGGGGACTATGTGCTGCGGGATATAAACCTTAATATAAGAAAAGGTGAAATTGCCGCTTTCGTGGGCCCTTCCGGCGCCGGGAAAACAACTCTTATCAACCTGGTTCCCCGTTTTTTTGACGTACAGAAAGGGGCAGTGCTTATTGACGGGGTAGATATAAAAAAATATGTAATAAAATCCCTTCGCAGAAGGACGGCAATGGTTATGCAGGATGTTATCCTTTTTAATATGAGTATAAAAGATAACATATGCTACGGATTGGGAGAGTTCAGCCGCGAGGAGGTGGATAAATATGCCCGGGCGGCAAATGCTCATAAGTTCATAACCGAACTCCCGCAGGGCTATGATACAATTGCCGGGGAGAGGGGAGTCCGGCTTTCGGGCGGTCAGAAACAGAGGATTTCAATTGCCAGGGCACTGATTAAGGATCCTGAGATACTTATACTGGATGAGGCTACCGCGCACCTTGACACTAAATCCGAGATACAGGTTCAGCAGGCCCTGGATAAGCTTATGACCAACAGGACCACCCTGGTAATAGCCCACAGGCTTTCAACAGTAAGAAAGGCGGATAAAATTTTTGTGCTTGAATCCGGCAGGATAATAGAGAGGGGCCGTCACGAGGAGCTTCTCGGTTTTGAGGGCCTTTACCGGAGGATGTTTGAAATTCAGTCCCTATAATTGTATAAATATAAAAGTGGCGGCATCGTCTAGCCTGGTCCAGGACACAGCCCTCTCAAGGCTGCGACACGGGTTCAAATCCCGTTGCCGCTACCACCCCTGATTTTTTTCTTTTTCCCTGCATCCGGTTTTATAATATCCGGAGGGGCTGCTGCATATTCCAAAAGATAAAGGAGGCAAATATTTATTCCGGGAGTATTTTATGAGGCTGGGCGGTCCGGTATTAGATAAATATAATAATCCCTCCCAGTGGGTTAAGGCTCTCCGCTCCTCAGGTTACC
>PWQF01000173.1 GCA_003556865.1 Elusimicrobiota bacterium
CATATGACAGCTATATTCCGGTGGTTGAGGATATAATAGCTGAATCAGAGGATTATGTTCATTTTGCTATTTTTGCATTCTCTGTAGACAGTATAGGCCAGGCTATGGTGGATGCAGCCGATCCTGCAGACGGACGACAGGTGCGGATAGTGGGAGCTTTCGACCCGCTTTTTGCCCACCGGGACTGGTCGGCGTACCATATCCTTGACACAGGCCAGCATGATATAGATCTTGTTACAAGAACAGGGTGGGGCAAGCTTCACCTGAAAACAATGGCAGTGGACGGGGAGACTGTAATCACGGGTTCAACAAACTGGTCTGCTGCCGGGGATACAAGCAATGACGAGATAATGCTCGTCATACGGTGCGAGAATTTTGCTGCCGCCTTTAATCTTTATTTTTATAAGCTTTACAAGGAGTTTACAGGCGAAGAACTTCCCGGGATAGACCATATTAAAGGGGATATGCTGGAAATATCGTCAGTTGAGCATATAATTGAAAGAGCAGCCGATTCTGGAAGTATTATGCCAATGGGCAGCCTGGGAATATTTATTCCTGCGGGCCTGGCCCGGGGAAGCTTAGCCGGTTTTTTCCTGAGCTCAAAAGCGGCCGGAAGGTATGCCTTAAGAAAAAATAAAAAGCTTAAGGAACAGCTGGGCGGCCCGGATCCGGAAGGTTTATGGAGAGATCTTTTAAACAGGATAAAAGATTATAAGCAGCAGCAGGAGGCTTCAGGAGAAAAGATATGGTGGCTCAAGGACAGTTCCCCTGAAGAGATACTTGCGTTTGCCCCTTCCCATATACGGGATGAGCTTTTTATGGGAACTTTCCTCAGGAGATCTTTTGCCGCCCAGCTGAGGGATATGACCGGTATAAAGGTTAATTTTGAAGAAGGAACTGAAGATTACCTTATCCCTCTTCTTATTCAATTCCTTAATGATTCGCCATTATTTGATACCGGTTACGGATTTAAGGGGTTAACACTTAACCTGGGCATGGGCCACCTGGCTTCTGAGGGGGTTGAGGTTTCGGGGCTGAATGAAATAAAAATCAACCTTTCAGCCTACCTGATTGAAAAAGAATCTCACCGCAGCCTTTTTGCCGCTGACCTTAATTCTGCCTTTAATGAGGTATCGGCATATAGGGAAGAGGGCATATCTGCCGGTTATACCCAAAAGCTGCAGGATAAAAATAATGATATTTATCTCAGGGCGTTAGGTTTTTCTGTCGAGGATAGGCCTATAATGAGCGCCGCTGAGGCATTCCTGGGCATTGAGAGCAGCAAAGTTGAAATCAGCCGGGAAAAAGATTTTACTAACAGTTACAATCCCCATACCGGCCGGTTTAACTTTAAAACCGAAACCTGGGATTCCCTTAAGAGTCTTTATGATATAGACAGCTCTGCGGCCCTTAATATAATAGCCGTAATGAAGTTTCACTCCCTGGCTTCTTCTGAAGATATGGATGAGAAAGAGGCCGGTGAACTTTATGGCCGCCTGCTGGGCGGAAGGCTTGAGTCTCCTCTTGATATGGTTGCCCTTCCCCTCTGGTTTGACCTGCTTAATTCCGGCTCCCTTTTTGATATGGGTCCATTTTCATCTGTTCTCGACAGAAGGGTTGCAGTCTCCTATATAAGGAAAAGGCTTGCCCGTATGGGTGCCGGCAGTGAGATTATCAGGCAGGTGACCGAAAGAGTTTTTGAAATTAATTATAATATCAATATGCTGGGTCAGAAGAGGCGTCCGGGAAGATTCGGTTCCGGAGGTTTCAGGGCTGCCCGCGAGATTCTCCGTGAAGAAAAAGAGAAAGTCAGCGGTATACGGGCCCTGGTAATGGCCGTAAGCTATCTGGCCAGGGGAACCCGCGCTGCCCTTACCGGTGAAATAATGCCTCTTCCCGGCAATATATCCCGTTACTATCACGTTGATCCTTTCAGTATAGGCCGCCGCACTTCCCTGCTGGATACAGTGCGACTTTATCTTATCAGGGTCTTATCCGGACAGCGTAGCGAAGATAAATCGGTGCTGCCGGAGTTAAGGCTTTATGAAAATCTCTTAAGCGCTGCTTAAGCAAAACAAAGGAAAAAAATAATGGAAATAAAAAAGATTAAGCTTAAAAGCTGTTTAAGAATATTCCCGCTTCTTTTTCTGGCAACGGGCCTGGTTACCGGCGCCTTTTCCCTTATTTTCCTGGGCGCGCTGCCCGGGCAGGCTCCGGGCGGAGTAACTCTCTCTTTCTGGGGCGGAGTTATTTCCCTGATCATATATGCTCTCTTTTTTTCCCTTATATCAAGCAGCATCACTGTAGTTGCAGTTTTTGCTTATAATTTTTTTTCCCTGAGGTTTGGCGGGCTGGAGATTGAGACGCCTGAAGAAGATGCTGATATAGAAGAATTTTAATATGAGTTTTATATATTCATTGAAAATAAGAATTCTCAGCCCGGTTATTGCCGGTATTTTCATTTTTGTTAATATTACAGGTAATTTCAGCCATGCTTATGCACGGGCAGAATATCTTACTGAAAAAGAGTCCCTTAATCTCTCCCTGCCTTCCCCTTACGGCCGCATTGTAGATAAAAACCTTCCCGCTTCTTCAGATTATTCTCCTGTTTTCCTCATAAAAGACCTGCATGCAAACCCGGGCGTTCAGAAAAATATCTTCAACATTATTTCTTACCTGAGTTCCGAGCTCCCCTTAAATAAGATAGCCCTTGAAGGGGCCTGGGGGAGTATAGATACTGCGATTTTTAAATCCATACCTGCCAGGTCCATAAGGGAAAATACGGTTGATTTCTTTATGAAGAAGAGCCTTCTTGGCGGTTCGGAGGCCTTTGATATACTGGCAGATGCTGATATTAAACTGACGGGGGCGGAGGATGCTGAACTTTACCGCAAAAACTTAGACCTGCTACTGGAAAGCCTTAAAACCCGCCCGGAAGCAGTTAAGCTGGCCGGGGAGATTCAGGATATGCTCTCGGTTATGGAAAAACGTATTTTAAAGAGGGATTTAAGATCTTTCCGTAAAATTTTAAAGCAGTACCGCAGGAATCAATTAAGCCGCCGTAAATTTCACCAGTCTCTTGGTTCATTTGCTCTTAAAGGGGGAGTTGATATAGAAATAGATTACCCTGAGTACCGGGATTTTATGCATCTTACACAGAAGAAGGAGCAGCTTGATTCAGAGGAAGCTTTAAGGGAATATAAAGAGATACTGGATAAAGCGGGGTTGAGTCTGCCCGGGAAATCTGAGGGGGAAAATATCTTCTACAAACTCCGTCAAATCATAAGGGGCGGCAGTTGTTCGGAAGAAGAGCTCGCTTTTATGATTAACTCCGGCAGTTACCCGCGCCTTAA
>PWQF01000245.1 GCA_003556865.1 Elusimicrobiota bacterium
GGGCGGTCCGGCGGCTCCGGAAAAAAAAGCCCCTCCCCTGCCTGCACAGTTCTTTTCCATATCTTCCGCAGTAGAAGCATCCAGAACCTCTATCTTTTCCGGGTGCTCCATCTGGGAGGAGAGAAGAACCCTTATATCCGACTCTTTTACGGGAGATTCAGCATCCCGGGCATAATGGCTTTCAGCTAAGGTTTTACCGTCAACATAATGTATCCCGTCTACCGTTTTTCTTCCCATCCGGGGAAAAGCGGCGCACAGGGGTATTGAATCTAGCTCCATTTCAGACAGGGAGGCATCCAGCTCGCTGCCTATATTCCCCCTTAAGGTTGAATCTATCTTTTTATATATATAATCGGGGGAAAATTCCTTGAGAGCCTTAAGAGCCTTTCTTACCCTCTGACCCGCCTGCCGGGGCGGAAGGGCGCGGGAACCGGTATTTATTATCCATACCTCCGTATCCGGCGGGGGGGGAACCATATCATCTACAGAACGGCTTATGCGGGTCTTAAGCCCCCTTACTATAAACTGGGACCCGATATCTCCACCCCCGGTAAGGTCGTCACATACCACCCCTATTCTTAATGAATATTTTTTCATTATTTTTTCGGAAATAAGGCCTCTCCTTTTTCTATTTTTTTAAAATCCTGCCCCCGCTCCCATTCAACACTTTCCGGAGAAGAGGGCTCCACGCCCAGACTCTCAAACATTTTTTTTGAGGCCCGGGGCATAAAGGGGTATATCAGCCCCGCAACCGCCTGCAGAAGGCAGAAGAGCTCGCTAAGCACTTCCTGAAGCTTTCCCTCATCGGACTTGGCCAGCACCCAGGGTTTGCTCTCCTCAATATAGACGTTTGCCCCCCTTATAAGTTCCCATATCCCGTCCAGGACCCGGCTGAATTCAGCCTTCATATAAAGGTCATCAAGGCCCGATACTATATTAAGCGTTTTTTTCTTAAAGCCCCCTGAGGAAGAAGATGAAAACTGGACTTTGTATTTTTTTATCATGGCAACAACCCTGCTGAGCAGGTTTCCCAGTTCGTTTGCAAGTTCCGATTCATATCGTTCCTTAAAACCATCCTCTGAAAAATTTCCGTCCTGGCCGAAAGTAACCTGGCGCAGCAGATAATACCTGAACGCATCAACCCCCCATCTGTCAACAACCTCATCGGGCACCACAACGTTGCCCAGGGATTTGCTCATCTTCTCCCCCCCGGCAGTCCACCAGCCGTGGGCGAAAACTGTTTTAGGCTGGTTAATACCCAGGGCCATAAGCATTGCCGGCCAGATTACAGCGTGAAACTTAAGAATATCTTTGCCTATAAACTGGATATCGGGAGGCCAGAGGGTCTGAAAGTACTCCCAGTCCTCAAGGTAGCCCAGGGCCGATATATAGTTAAGCAGAGCATCCACCCAGACATAAGCTGTATGGCCGGGGTCAAAAGGCAGCTTTATTCCCCAGTCCACGTCCAGGCGGGAAATACTGAGGTCTCTCAGTTCCCCCGCAAGAAATCCTTTTATTTCGTTTTTTCTTGACCGGGGCATTATAAAATCCGGGTTTTTATCAATATGGTTCAAGATACTGTCCCTGAAAAGGGAAAGCTTAAAAAAATAGCTTTCCTGGCTGATCTCTTCCAGCTTCCGACCGCAATCCGGACAAACCCCCTTTTTTTCCTGGTCGGGGCTGCAGAAACTTTCGCAGGGTACACAGTACTTGCCGCTGTAGCGCCCCTTGTAAATAAACTTTTTCTGGTAAAGATCCGATAAAACTCTTTTAACCGTCTTTACGTGAATAGGCTCGGTGGTCCTTATAAACCTGTCATATTTAACATTAAGCTTTTTCCACAGGGCCTTAAACTTTTCCGCCCCTGCCTCTACAAAATCTTCCGGCGAAACCTTTTTTTCACTGGCGGCGCGGGATATTTTCTGGCCGTGCTCATCTGTTCCGGTAAGAAGATGAACCTTACGCCCTTTCAGGCGATGATAACGGGCCAGGGTATCGGCCGCAACCTGGGTATATGCGTGGCCTATATGAGGGTCTGCATTTACATAATAAAGGGGAGTTGTTATAAGTATTATTTTATCCATTTTTTAAGCCTTTCTTTTACACCTGAAACTACTGATTTTCTGTCATATTCTTTTTCCTTGCCGTTTTTTAATTTTACTTTAAGCCTGCTGTTTGCAGAATCCACCCCTGAAACAGTACCCCTGCCGTCAGGGGTTGAAACTTTTTTGCCCGCGGCGGGGAGAGTTTCCTTGCTGCCGTTATAAAATTTATTTTCAAACCGGAGGCAGCACTGAAGTCTGCCGCAGCATCCTGAAATATTTTCAGTATTCTGGACCATATTCTGGTTCCTGGCCATATCTATGTTAACCGTCTCTATGTTTCTTAAAAAACTGCTGCAGCAGGTTTCCCTCCCGCATATTCCTATCCCCCCCAGTAAAGCGGCCCTGTCTCTTACGCCTATCTGGACCATATGCACCCTAAGCTTAAATTTTGCCCCCAGGTTCTTAATAAGGGTTCTAAAATCCACCCTATGCCCGGCAGTATAGTAAATATAAAGCTTTGACCGGTCATAAGTATAGCGAAGACAGCTGAGGTTCATCTCCAGCCCCTCTTTTTCTATCTCCCGCTTCACATCCTTCTGTTTAGCCGCGGCAGCTTTTCTATTTTTACTTAAAATATCATAATCTTCTTTTTTAAGCTTTCTTATTATTTTCCATTCCGCTTTTTTCCGGTTTTGCTCCCGGCCTGTAACCATAGCGGTATCCAGACCGTCTTTAGCTGAAACCAGAACCCGGTCTCCCGGAAAAATCTCAGCTCTGCCCGAACGGGCTCTGCAGCTGCGGCTCAGGGGGTCCATTTCTATTATATACTGGACCACTATTTAAACTCCCTCTTTAATAAATTAAGCTTAAGGAAAAGCCAGTTAAAAACAATGTCGGTATTGGCATTTTTTTCAATTGCGCTTATGGCCTCCTCTATGAGAGCCAGTTTTTTAAATTTAAACCTGTCGGGGGAATCTCTAAATAAAAAAGCCTCTTTTTCCATAAGAAACCCCAGTTTTTTCCGGCAATCCACCCTATCCCCGGAGGCCCAGGCTGAAGAGGCCTTAAAAATATCTTCATCATTATCAGGCAGAGAAAGAGAGAGGTCCTCAAGCTCCATAAGTTCTAAAAGTTTCCCCGGTGAACCGGAAGAGGCCCTGAGAATATCAGTCCCGGGGTTAATATTTCTTAAGCCAATAAATTTTTTCATCAACTCAGGTGAAAGAGGATTAAACTCAACTTTCTGGCACCTGGAAATAATAGTGGGAAGCAAGATCGGAA
>PWQF01000136.1 GCA_003556865.1 Elusimicrobiota bacterium
CCTTTTCCCGAATATCCCCCTATCTGGCCGCTGCTTTTTACCACGCGGTGGCAGGGAACCTCAACCATACGGGGATTTTTAGATATTATAGAAGCAGCGCCCCGGGCGCCGCCCACCCCCGCATAAAGAGATACTTCCCTGTAAGTGGAAACCCTCCCCCGGGGAATAAGGCCTAAGGCTGAATAAACTTTCTCTTTACTGCTATTTTTCATAGACCCCCGAAAAAATCTACTTAATAAATTTTTTCAGAGCCGGGGACCAGTTAAGCCGTATCTGTTTTTTTGAGTTAACTTCTATTATTCCCTCCTCCCTCAGCTCTTTAAGTATCCTGGATATAACCTCGCGGGAAGTTCCGATCACCTCACTCAGCTCCTGATGGGTAAATACAGACTGGATCAAAGAGGGAAAAGAGCAGGGGCTTTCCCTGCCTGCCTCACCAACCAGAAATGAAAGCAGACGCTCTCTTACGCTTCCAAAAGCCATAAGCTGCAGTTCGGAATCAACCCTCCTCAGCCTGCGGGATAATGTGCGGGTAACCTTAAAGAGAAGACCGGGATGGTTAATCAGAAACTCCCGGAATTTTTCCCTTCTTACGGTAAAAAGTGCCGAGTTTTCCAGGGCCAGGGCATTTGCTGAACGGGGCATCTGGTCAATAAGAGACATTTCCCCGAAAAAATCTCCTTTCTGCAAAAAATCCAGTATTTTTATTTTCCCCTGGCTTGAGCTTTTATATATCTTAACCCTTCCTTCGGACACTATATAAAAAGCATCCCCCTTCTCGGACTCAAAAAAGATACTTTCCCCTTTTTTAAACTTTTTTTCCCGCAGCATACCCCTTATTTTTATAAGTTCCGAATCACTCATATTTTCAAAAAGGGGTATCTTTTTTAATATATCAAGAATTTCCATATTAAAAATTTTATGTTTTTACCATCTAAAGTCAACAAATCCGCTTAAAGGGGCTGCAGCTATTCTGTTAAATACCTGAAATCTCTTATATCCGGGGAAAGATTGGCATACATCCCCATTCTGTTAAGGGGAAATGCGGATATATTAAAAAGAACCCAGAACTCGGTCTCCCCCCCCCGCCTGCGGAGGCGCATCCGGGACTCCCAGCAATGCATATCCCATAAAAGGTCAACCCTTTTTTCAGTTATATCCTTAACGGCACCGGAATTTTCTATATTAAAGCGCACGGCGGGCATAAGGTCAAAGGGGCCGACTGTAAATCTGAACTGCTGGTCCAGGTCTACCTGGCCCGGCTTATTGCTCTCATACCTTAAGGTTGTCCTTGAATAATCTTTCAGCCTCAGCTCCCCCAGCCACTGTCTTGAGATTTTTTCATAACAGTTAAAAATATTCATAATATAAAGGCTCCAGTTGCGGGGGCTGTATTCAAGCTCCGTGAAAAAATCAGATACAGGGCGGTCCAAATTTATGAAATCATATGAACTTCTGGTCGTAACCCTCAGGGGACTTAGGGGATTATAAGTAAGACGGTAATAAAGGATATTATTTACAGGATCATCAGGAGTCTCCCCCGAAGCCCTGTACCTGTAATTTGAATCTGCAGTCAGAACCCTGCGGTAACTGAACCTGTTATCAGTAAAAAAAGATATATAGTGGCTGCTTTCGCCTCCCTCGCGCCTGCCGTCATAACCCAGGCCAGGAACAAAAGAGAATGAGAAATTTCTACCGGGACGGAAGGCAAAGCTTCTCCTGATATTTGAAGCCCAATCCATATCAGTATCATAACTCTTATCCGGGGGACTGTAATTCCTCCTGTATCCGGCCGAAGCCCCTAAAATCAGTCCGCTGCCCATATTTAAAGGATAAAGAATACCGCTGAACCCGGGCAGGGTCATACTATTAATGCTGTAGCTATCATTTTCCCTTATATCCTCCCTGTCCGCATAAAAAGATAAGTTATAGCCCCGTCCCGAGTATTCCGCTCCTCCCAGCCAGTAAAGGCTGCTTTCACCGTAATTTTCAAGACCGTAATAATCCTGTATTATCATTGAATCGCTTAAATATTTAGCCCTGTATCTTAAAGATAAGGCGTGACCGGCTTTCTGCCTCCCTTCCGCTTCTAAATAACCCAGGGCGCTCTCTTCCCCCCCCAGGTAATAAAGGCTGAAATCCGCTTTACCCTCTCCCGTGGAGTAAGAATGCCGGGCAATAATGCCCGGGCCGGCTTTCTGCATAATTTCCACGCCGGCGCCGGTCCGGGAATTTGGGGTCAGGGGATAGGAAATAATACCCTTTAAAAAAGCTCCCTTTACCCGGCTGGAACCTGCGTCAAGACTCCATATAAGTTTCCGGGGACCTAAACTTTTTGAGTAATAGGGATAATAAAAAAGGGGAACCCCCCGTATTACAAATAAAGCATTTCTGAGACTGAACCTGTCTTCCAGCCTTACCATCATATTGCTGCCGCTGAAGTAATAGTGGGGGTTTTTCTGGTCGCAGGTAGTAATCATACCGTATGGGACATAAAACTCGTCATCTCCCCTCAGCTCAATACTATCCGCCTCTATAATCAGGGAAGGGGTGCTTATATCCCCTGCAGAAAGAATCTCCTTTGATTCCACCCTGGCAAAATAAACATCTCCGGTTGAAGTAAAAATATTATAGACCATACTGGAACTGCGCACCGTAAAAAAATCCCGGTCAAAAAATATATCGCCCCGGGCTTTTATGAGCCCTTTTTCCTGGGAATATGAAATTGATCCCGCCCTCATCATCATATCACCGTAAATTATCTTAACGTTACCCCTGGCCAGTATAGAATTATCTTCCCTTATATACTCTATCTCATCTGCAGTTATACGAATATCCCACTCGTCCGCCTCTTCGCCTGGGCCGAAAGAAAAAACTTCTCCGGAGCAGCAGAAAAAGATAAGAAACAATATATATAAAGAAAGTTTAAGCTTTTTCATTTTTATCTTTACAAAAAAAATCCATTGCCAGTTCAATTGCTTTAAAAGAGCCGCATATAAGAAGGGCGGATCCGGGCTCCATTACTTTAAGGGCAGAGCGGCAGGCTTCAGAAAAAGAAGAGCTGCTCCGGGCATTCTTTACAGAGGCGGCAAGGGTATCTCCGTCCAGCCCCCTGGAACCCGGGATGCTGAAAGTAAATATCTTATGCGAGAAAGAGGAAAGCAGCCTCATCATACTTCCATACTCCTTATCTTTTAATATTCCGGCAACGGTATAGAGCCTGGACCACTGCCAATCCTCCATAAACCGGCCCAAGGCCCTGCAGGCGGCAGGGTTATGGGCAGTATCCAGTATAACTGTTCTCATCTTCTTCAGCTTTATAA
>PWQF01000140.1 GCA_003556865.1 Elusimicrobiota bacterium
CTTTCTATCTCCTGCGTCCTGCCTTTAACCTTATGTCTTTCCCTGCGGACCCTGGAAGGACATGATGAAGGAAGAAGAGAATATTCGGCGCCTATCCAGCCCCGGGAAGTGTTAAGCACATGGGGGGGCATCCAGTTTCCGGTAGTAGCCGCGCATAAAACCCTGGTCCTACCCTGCTTTATCAGGACAGAAAAAGGGTTGCTTTCAAGATAATTTACCTTTATCTCAGTTTTTCTTTTCTGAATATAGTCTCTATCCTCATCCCTTGCAAATTTACCTTTATTATCCAAATTTTCCTCCTTTTAAGATGAAACCTCTTTTGTCTTTTTAAATATATCATAAAGAACAAGCATTATAAGTATGGCAACCAGGGCTGTGAGAAGGTATTTAGCCGGTATTGCAGGCCTGAGAGAAACAGAGGATATTGTTCTTAATCCCCCACCCGATTTATTATAGTAAATCTTAGAGTTTTCGGGGGAAAGATATACATGTCCAAGATCATCGGGGAGCTCGTCAAAAGAACTTTTGTACCTTTTATTAAGAAGCCATATCCTAGGATGAACCCCTAATTTATTTATATCCGAAAATCCTTTTTCTTCAAAAAGAGAGGCCTGCTGGGCGGAATACATAAGAACTATTATTTTTTCGGGTAAAGCGGAAAACTCATCCTCCTCCTCACCCCAGGTGAACCTACCCCGCGGATAAAGGGAAACCGCTTTATGCCCAAGACCGGAAATTTCCCCGCCGGACGAAAAGTGAAAAGTCTCGGTTTCCGCGTTCCACCACATAAATTCATCTCCGTTTAAACCGGCAAGGTAGAGAGTATCGGCGGAAGTATATTTTTCAGACCACCTCTTTTTTTGAAAATCATATTCCATTATGGAATGGGCACCTCTATGCTCCTTAAGAGCCACTATTTTCCCGGACTCAATATTCGCTGCCGCGCTTTTCATTCCCGGATCCGGCACAATCATAAGAGGTTCTTCATCTGTCCTGAAACGGCTTACAGCTATGTATCGCCTCCCGGTCATATCCTCCTCCACCCGGGCTATAAGAGAAGAATTGTCCAGAAATCTAATCTCATCTGCAGTATACTCCTTCAGGGACTGAACCGGGATCCAGTCAACTTCGTCAATATATTTAACCTTTCCGGCAACCGATATAAGCATATTGTCATCTATTTTGCCGGCAAAACAAAATGCGGTATCTTTCCAGGGGGTTGCCGGATTACCTTCAAATTCAACCCTCATTTTTCCACCTTTCCATTTCTGGTAGAAAAGAACCCCGCGGTCATATACTGGGTTAAACTTTTCCCGGGTGTTAAAGCTTGTTTTCAGTTCTTTTTCCACGGTTTCCGGGCTGAGCTCATTAAAAACTTTATCTGCATTAAATGAAGGGGGAAGGGGATGAAGGGCAAAAGCTATACTTGTATTTATTTTTGCAGATTCCAGGGCATTAAATATATTTAATGCTTTTCTCTTGTGGTTACGAAGGCGTATTTCCTCTCCCAGGGGATGCCCGTAATTGCCGTATATGCTTACGGCCGCGTTCTCCCCTTCCCAGCGGGTTAACCTGTTATACGTTGCCCCGGCCGGAACAGTTAAAAAGCAAAAAATTAAAAATAATAGGGCCTCCTTTCTTTTCATTTTCTTATCTCCTTAATATTTTTTTCAAGTTTATCCAACTCGTTCTGGTATTCTTCGGCCCTCTTTTCTGTATTCTTAACTATCTTTTCCGGGGCCCTGGCAGTAAAATCACGGTTATTAAGCTTCTTTTTACAGCTTCCCAAAACCTTTCTTATTTCATTTATCCTTTTTTCAATACGGTTTATCTCTTTTTCCCTCATATCTGAAGGGATCTTTACAAATACTGTCATTTTCCCTACAACCGCTACCGCATCCGAAGGATCTTTTTTTATTTTATTCCCCGCTTTAAGCCCCTGGACACCGGCCAGCTGTCTTATATAAGGAGAATATTTTTCTACAACCTTTTCATTTCCCTTAGAAACATTTACGGCCACATCCAATTTCTGTGAGGGCTGTATTTTAACTTCTCCCCTTATATTCCTCACCGCAGATATTATATCCATTACCGTTCTCATAGTTTCAATCTCACTTATATTAAATTCGGGGGAACTCATTTCAAGGGGATTAAGCTGCAGTATGGATTCAGCAGGCAGCTGAACATTTCCCCCTATATGGTCCCAGATTTCAGAGCTTATGAAGGGGACCACCGGATGTATTACCGCCAGCATCTTTACCAGGCAGAATAATAGAATTTTCTGGACAGTTAAATTTTCCTCTCCCTCCGAATAGAGTCTCAGCTTTGCCAGCTCCAGGTACCAGTCACAGAAATAATTCCATATAAACTCATAAATAAGCCGGCAGGCGCGGGCATTATTAAGAGAGGCATAAGATTTAAATATTTTTTCTGAAAAATCTTCTAGTTCATATAATATCCATTTATCCGCAATCTCCATATCTTTTTCAGGGGGAAGCTTGAGCCCGTCAATTTTTGGACCGCTTAATATGAGCCGGGCCGCGTTATGAATCTTGTTCATAAAATTCCTGGCGCTTACAAAATCATCATCCGAAAGCTGTATATCCCTTCCGGGCACAGCGCTTTTGGCCAGAGAAAACCTTAAGGCATCGGTGCCGTATTTTTCAATTACTCCCACTGGGTCTATTACATTCCCCTTGGACTTGGACATTTTTTCCCCTTTCTCATCTCTTATCATACCGTGTATATTTACAATTTCAAAAGGAATATTGTCCTTAAAATAAAGTCCCATCATAACCATACGCGCCACCCACAAGTAAAGTATTTCGTGACCTGTTACCAGTACCCTGGTGGGATAGTAATATTTGAGATCCTCTGTATTTTCCGGCCAGCCCAGGGTAGAAAAAGGCCAGAGGGCGGAAGAGAACCAGGTATCAAGAACATCTTCATCCCTGTAGACTTCACCGCCGCAGGAAGGACACTCTCCGGCAGCAGAGGCAGAGGCAAAAGGCGGGCAATTTTCCTGCCTGCAGTAATATACAGGAATCCTGTGCCCCCACCATATCTGGCGAGATATACACCAGTCATGTATATTTTCAAGCCAGTTAAGATAGGGCTTCTCCCAGCTGGAGGGAACAAAACTTATTTTATTATCAGCGGAAGCCTGAATGGCCCGTGCGGCCATCTCTTTTGTCTTTAAAAACCACTGTTTTGAAATAAGGGGCTCTATCATTGTAGAACACCTGTAACATAAACCGGGGGAATGAGTATAATCCTCTTCTTTTTCCAGGAGGCCCTCATTTTTCAGTTTTTCCAGTA
>PWQF01000137.1 GCA_003556865.1 Elusimicrobiota bacterium
GAACTGCCCAGAAAGAATATTGACACCGGAATGGGCCTGGAAAGGCTTAACCAGGCCGTAAACGGTCTGGATAATGTCTTTATGACCGAACTACTTCTTCCCCTAGTGGAGAAGTCCCGGGGCCGGAACCGATACTGCAGCGAAAAGTCGGCCAGGATTATTGCCGACCACGCCAGGGCAGTAACTTTTCTTATTGCTGACGGGGTTGTTCCCTCTAACGAGGGTAGGGGTTATGTTCTAAGAAAGCTTATAAGAAGGGCATCGCGACAGGGGCAGAAATCCGGATGGAAAGAGGCTGCTCTCTGGAGATATGTTCCTTGTGTAATAGATATAATGGGTGATTTTTACCCCTACCTTAATCAGAGGGCAAATCATATAGCCTCGGTATGCAGGAACGAGGAGGAGAGCTTTATATCAACCCTTAAAAAAGCTTCGGCACGGCTTAAAGTATATTTAAAGGAAATGGCAGAAAAAAAAGAAAAAACGCTTTCTGGCTCACGGGCTTTTAAGCTGTATGATACCTACGGCCTTCCTCCGGAGGTGACTGAAACCATACTTTCGGAAAGGGGCCTTGAAATGGACCGTCCCGCATTTGATGAATTGATGAGGGCCTCATCTGAAAAAAACCAGTGGGAATCTTCTGATTCCGCCTCTTCTTATTCTTCTTCCCTGGGAAACTTAAAACCTACTTCGTTTACAGGTTATGGGGAATGGCGCAGCAGGGCCAGAGTGCTTAAGGTACTGGAAGGGGGAGAAGCGGTGGTTTTAGACAGAACTCCTGTTTACGCCCTGGGAGGGGGACAGGTTTCAGATAAAGGTTTAATAGAAGGGGATAATGGGCGACTGCAGATAGAGGAAGCGGAAAATGCGGGGGGGATAATAATACATAAGGGGCGGGCTGAGGGTGAATTACAGGAGGGAGATGAAGTAGAGGTTACAATAGATACTGATAAAAGAAAGGCAACCCGGAGAAATCATACTGCTACCCACCTGCTTCAGGCTGCTTTAAGGCAGGTGGGGGGTGAGCAGATAAGGCAAAACGGTTCTTTTGTGAGCCCCGAGGGTTTCAGGTTTGACTTTACCCATAACAGAGAACTTTCTCCGAAAGAAATTGATCTTATAGAAGAAAAGGTGAATGCCATGATTATGGAAAATTATCCTGTCAAAAAGAGAGTAATGACAAAAGAAGAGGCTGTCAAAAAAGGGGCACTTGCATTTTTCGGTGAAAAATATTCTGAGCAGGTACGCACTGTAATCATATCTGAATCTTCTTCTGAAAATATAAGTATGGAGCTTTGCGGGGGAACCCATACGGACAGTACAGGTGAAATAGGTGTATTTAAAATAGTTAGTGAAAGCGGAATCGCCGCAGGCATAAGGCGGATAGAGGCGCTTACGGGGCGGGGGGCCTTAAACCATTTTAAAAAAAGGGGGGAAATCTTGGAAGAAGCAGCAGCAGAGCTAAAAAGTTCCCCTCAAAATTTAAAGTCAGCCATCGTAAAGATTAAAAAAGATATGGATAGCTTAAAGTTAAAGGTAACTTCTCTGGAGAACAGGCTTGCCTCTTCCGGAAGCGGTGATGAAAAAGAAAATATAAACGGCATTAACTTTTTTTTTAAGGATTTTGCCGCTGCCGGCGAAGGTATTATGAGATCCTGGCTGGATTCTCAGGTCCGGAATACTTCCACTGCGGCACTGGCCGCAGGAACTGCCGGCGAAGCCCTTAGACTTTTATTTAAAATTTCACCGGACCTTACTGATAAAATAAGCGCGGCCTCCATACTTAAACTGGCTGCCGCGGCAGTTAAGGGGGGGGCCGGGGGTAGAAAGGATATGGCTCAGGGAGGGGGTACCGATCCCTCCGCCTTGAATGAAGCCTTAAAAATAGTAAAAAAGGAATTGCAGAAAGCTTAGAAGTTTGTGCGCCCGTAGCTCAGCGGACAGAGCGTCGGCCTCCGGAGCCGAAAGTCGCAGGTTCAAATCCTGCCGGGCGTACCATTCAGGCCCCTTTCCCCGGAGGATATAGAAAATGAATGATAAAAGTAAAAACAAAGAGCTGAATATGAAGGATTTTAAATCTTTTAAACCCCGTTCCAGGATAGTAGGGGTAATAGGCGGAGCAAGGGCCGACAGGGATATAAAAAATATAGCCTTTGCCGTTGGTAAATCCGTTGCCCGATGCGGCCACATACTTGTATGCGGCGGGCTGGGCGGGGTTATGCAGGCCGCCTGCAGGGGCGCTGCCGTAGAAGGGGGGGTGACGGTGGGGATACTTCCCGGGAATTATTCTGAAAGCGCCAATCCGTTTGTGCAGATACCTATTGTAACTGCAATGAGCCATGCCCGTAACGCTATAATTGTAAGGACAGCGGACCTGCTTGTGGCAATTGACGGGCGCTATGGCACTCTTTCAGAGATAGCCCTGGCTAAGGCTGTCGGCCGCCGGGTTCTGGGCCTGCTTACCTGGGATGAGGTTCCCGGGGTGGAGGCTATGGACTCGGTAGAGGAAGTGACAGAAGTACTTAAAGATCTTTGAAAATTTTAATTCAGAGAGTAAAGAGAGCTTCTGTGGTTTCAGGGAAAAAACGAAGAAAGACCGGGCCCGGCCTTCTTTGCCTGGTAGCGGTGGCTAAAGATGATAGGGAAATAGAAACAAAATTTGTTGCGGAAAAGACAGCCAATTTAAGAATTTTTGATGATAATAAGGGTAAGTTTAATTTTTCCTTAATGGATACAAAAGGGGAAGTACTTGCCGTCCCCCAGTTTACCTTATACGGAG
This sequence comes from Elusimicrobiota bacterium, assembly GCA_003556865.1. The sequence continues at coordinate 2,780 of PWQF01000137.1, forward strand.
ACTGCAGGAGAGGCCGGCGTCCCGGCTTTGAAAGAAGCGCAGGAAAAGATAAGGCTCTTAAATTTTTTAATCTTTATACCCGCAAATTAAGGAGTATGGGCATAAAAGTTAAGGAAGGTTTTTTCGGCCGCCATATGGAACTTGAAATTATAAACGACGGCCCGGTTACCCTCATACTGGATAGTTGAAAAAAAAGATTTATGAGTTGGGCCGCAGCCGAACCGGCCCGTATATTTTACTTATCGCCTCCTGCCTGCTGGTTACTTTTGTGCAAAGTTTCCTGAGTTCCGGATTCAGGCCTCAAACAGACAGGCTGACCTATCTTCACTATCATATAATTAAAGTGGAAATTAAGGGTGGAGCAAATTTGTTTGATGTGTTCAAACCTGTCTTCGGTATTTACAGAAACAATGAAAAGATAAAGACGGTGGGGGGAATAGATACTGTAGAACTTGTCTATAACCCGGAAAAAAATGTCTGGTCCGGGAGTTTTCCTGTCCCCTGGGCAGCTGAAACAGGGGTATACAGAATTA
>PWQF01000027.1 GCA_003556865.1 Elusimicrobiota bacterium
ATAATATCAATTTCTCCGCAGGGGCAGCGCCAATTTTTTTCAACTATTGAATAGTTTCTGGAAACCAGGTAGTCAGCCGCTTTTTTTTCAGCAGCTCTTCCCTTTGAAAAATTACTTTCCAGAATTATCTTTTTTCTTTTACTTTAGCCGCCTTTCCGTAACGGTCCCGCATATAGTAGAGCTTTGCCCTGCGCACCTTACCCCTGCGCATAACTTTTATTTCCTTTATAAGCGGGGAATGAAGCGGGAAAATTTTTTCAACGGCAACGTCAAAGGTCTGTTTGCGGACGGTAAAGGTCCGGTTTATGCCTTTACCGTTAAAACCAATTACCAGACCCTGAAAAACCTGCAGTCTTTTGCTTTCGCCGGAGGCTTTCATTGCCACCGCAACTTCATCTCCGGGCTGGAAATCCGGAATATTCTTCTTAATCTGATTCTCTATTATTTTTGCCATATCTGGCCTCCCCTTTTCTAAATTTCTCTATTTTATCGTGATTGCCTGAAAGTAGCACTTCCGGAACCCCCTCACCCCTGAAAGTGCAGGGCCGGGTATAACAGGGGTAACCCCTATCCTCTCTAACAGACTGCCTGTTCCCCAGAACTCCCGGCATAAGGCGAACTGCCGCCTCGGCAACTGCCAGGGCGGGAATCTCCCCCCCGGACAGGACAAAATCGCCTATGGAGACTGCCCTATCTATATAATTACGGACTCTCTCATCAACTCCTGCATACCGGCCGCATATTAAAGTTAAATTTTGCCCCGAAAAATTTTGAGCCGTTTTTCTGGAAAAGAGCTCTCCCGAAGGTGAAAGCAAAATCTTAATTCCGGGGTTTTCAATGCTTTCTATAGCCCTTACAATGGGCTCAACCGACATAACCATTCCCGGGCCGCCGCCGTAAGGGGGAGAGTCAACCTTTCTATGTTTACCGGTTGAAAACTCCCTTAAATCAATAATTTTAAATTCAACCAGGGATTTCTTTACGGCCCTCCCCAGGATGCCCCACTTAACATATTCCCTAAGGGGCCGGGGGAATATGGTGAGAATATGTATAAAGATTTTATCTTTCAAGGGCTGCCTTATAATAAAAACCCCTTACTCCGCAGGCTAAACAGCACTGGGGGGAAGGGGCTTTTGTTAAAAGAAAAACCTTAGCGTCTGTCAGGTTCTACTATTTCAACAGTAACTCTTTTGTCGTTTCTTACCGCTGCAGCGTTTACTATGGTGCGGAGAGCTTTAATTGTCCTTCCCTTTTTACCGATAACCTTTCCTATATCGGCCTTGTTAGTTGAAATTTCTATTATTGTGGTCTGCTCTCCCTCGATTTCCTTTGCCTCAACCTCGTCCGGATTATCCACCAGCTTTTTTACTATTTCAATAACTATCTCTTTCATTAAATTTTATCCTCCTTGGTTATCGGTGTGTAATCTTTTAGTCAGTCCGAATCCCGGTCTTTTTTATCCCCGGATTCCGGCTGACTGGAGTCTTGGGCTTTATTTTCTTCAGCCGGAACTTCTTTTTTATCGCCCTCCGCCTCAGGAGCCTCTTCTTTTTTTTCTTTTTCCGGTTTTTTTTCCGCCTCACTGCTTTCTGGCTCAGCTACGGCATCGGTCTCTTCTTTATCAGTCTTTGAATCTTCCCCGGCTTCGGGAGCTTCAGAAACTTCCGGCGATTCCGCGGGCTCTTTTTTATCTGACTCTTTTCCGGATTTCTGTTTTTCAGCGGCCTCTATTTTTTCTTCTCCGCTTAAAGTTTCCTTTCCAGGTTTTTTCACCTCTTCAGCTTTTTCCCTGAAATCTCTTTTAAGTTTATTCACCAGGGTGCGGACTGTATCGGAAACCTGGGCACCCTCTTTTTTAAAGCTCTCATATTTTTCAAGATCAAGCTTTAAATTAGGAAATTTCTCCTGCGGATGATAATGTCCCAGCTGCTGAAGGACGCGGCCGTCCCGCTTTTTACGTGAATCAACGGCCACCACCCTGTAATGGGGGTCCTTTTTCCTTCCTGTTCTTTTTAATCTTATTTTTACAGTCATTTTGAGTTATTCTATAAAAAAAAATATCCTTGTCAAGTTAAGTCTAAAAATAAACCGCTAATTTAAAAAATAAATTTATCTCCGGTCCTGGTATGCTCTATTTTCACTTTTTTACCGGAGTTATCTTTTACCACCTCCATAAACCAGTATCCCCTCTGATTTTTTTCTATACCCGTATAGGTATGAATATCCATAAAATCCCGGGCCATATCCCGGGGTGATTTTTTTCTTTCCTTAACCAGCCGGTTCCATACATAGGGGACATCCCGGTGGCGGTTAAGCCTCCGGTAAAATTCACCCTCAAGGTTAATTGACCATAATTCCTTTACCAGCTCAATTGCCCTGAGGGCGGCTGAAAGGTTCTGGACAGGCTCCAGCCTTTTCAGGTCACCGAAAAACCAGCCGCAGGAGGTAAACATATAACAGGTAAAATGGATTAAAACTATTATCTTTTTTACTTCAGATGAATCTTTAAACTCTTCTTTCACATACTGCCTGCAAAACAGGTCATACATTGAATAATTGGATATTACATCTCCAAAATTTAATGCCGCCTCTTCAGGGGGGACTGTAAAATATTTTCCGCTCTTATCCATAAAAAGCTCTCTTATTTTGTCGCCCAGCCAGCCTATAGATTCCCTTAGGGGTATTCTCCATTTAAGGTCGCTCCCCTCTTCCGCTCCGCAGCCGCAATCATCCTCCCACCGCTTTAAACCGTGAGTACAGGACCAGGATGAGTTCTCTTCAATGACGGCTTCCCACTCCGGGTTTCTGTCCTGAAGGTATCGGGAAGGTGTGGTAAGCTTAATCTTTTTTTCAGGCAAATGATGCTTAATAAGCCTGGCCAGGCCTATATCGGCGCCTTTATGATGATGGCCGAAAGTCTCTCCGTCGGTAACTATACTTAAGACAAGGTCCTCACTATGTTTCTGTCCGAAAGACTTTTCAATTTTATGGGCAGCTTCGGGCGGATTATCCAGTATTTTTTTAAAAGATATATCTACCGCAAGCTCCTGGCTGGATAAAAAAACATCTAAATGTCCCGAGGGACTGAAAATACGGTAAGGCCTTCTTATATCCACTGGGTTTTCCTTGGCCTCATACCAGTGGTAACCGCTTATTCTTTTTACTGCTTTAATCTGCTGGGGCTTAAGGAATATAAACTTGATCCCCGCTTTTACAAGTTCTTCAACCACCCCGGAACTTATGGCGCATTCGGGAAGCCACATTCCTTCCGGGCTTCTTTTATAGTTCAGCTTAAAATGGCGTATGCCCCACCCTATCTGAAGGCGCCTGATAAAATCGCTGTCAAGGGGCAGTATGGTATGGTTGTAAGGCAGGGCTATGGCGGTTTGGGACCTTTTATCCGCTTCTATCAGTTTTCTGTAAATTTCTATATTGCTTTCGGCCATCCACTTGGAAAGGGTCGGACCCAGGTTATGGGAAATAAGTTCATAGTTGTTAACTCTCTCTTCCGGGCTCAGCCTGACGCGGGTGTTGGGCATATAACACTCGTTAAGAATACGCTCATTCCAGTTGTCGACAGGAGAAGCGCTCGGCTGCCGGGCCAGGAGACCGGTCCAGGGATTCTTCCGGGGAGGCTGGTAGAAATGCCCGTGTATAATTAAATATCTTTCCATAATTTTAAATTAGATAATATACAAAATGAATTTAGTTGTCAAAAAGCTCCGGGAGAGTTACCTGTAAAACTTGCTTTTTAAAAGCTTTTCTTTTAAAATTGCCCTGTAATTTTAAGGTTAAAATATTTTAAGAAAGGAATCTCATATGTCTACATGGATAGAAAAAAAAGTACCGGAGCTTAAAGGTAAAAAGTTTCTTTACTTAAGCATGGAAATGCTTTTCCCGGAAATGGGAGTAGAGGCCCGGTCGGCCAATTTTAAAGGGGGACTGGGAATACTTGCAGGGGATACAATGGAAGGTTTAAGCAGTATAGGCCTGGACGTTAATGCCGTAATACCCATGTACTCCCATTACTGGGCACAGAAAATCGTCGACGGGGGGCAGCATATTGAAATTAAGGAAGTAGATTACCGGCCTGAACCTGTAGAAGAAGTAAAGGACCGGGAAGGCAACCATATTATACTTAATATAGAGTTTGAGGGTAAAAACTATCCCGTTAAGATCTATACTATTTTAAATAACGGGGTAAAAGTATATCTCCTGCGCAATGACGAGGTTTTTGACATATTATATACCGGGGACAGAAAAAAAAGATTAAGACAGGAAATAGTCATAGGAAAATCAGTGCCGGCCTTAATGGACGCGATAGGGCTTGATATAGATTTTATTCATTTAAACGAGGCTCATACAGTAAGCGCGGCCTGTTACCTTAAGGAAAGGGAAAGATACAGGGATATTCCTGTTCTTTTTACCGCCCACACCCCCGTCCCGGCCGGTATGGAAAAATATGACCGCAACTGGTTTGACAGCATGAGTTTACCCCATAAATATATGGAGACCTTTAATGAGGCGGGAGTACTTGATTTCACACTTGCCGCCCTTAAGCTCTCCTCCCTTACAAACGGAGTTTCCGGGGAACACGGTGAAGTAATGAAAAATATGTTTCTTACCCACAGGAATAAGATATGCGGAATAACTAACGGATCATCCCTCTTCTGGCAGGCTCCGGAACTTAATAACCCCCAGGAGGTGACCCCCGAAAAAATATGGGATATTCATTTTAAGTATAAGAAACTTGCCCTTGAAGATGCTTCATTAAGGCTTAAAAACTGCCTGGACATTAATATAAATTTTGACCCGGAAAAGCCTACTGTGGGGCTATTCCGGCGGCTGGCCGGATATAAACAGCAGTACCCTATGTTAAAGGATATTATCTTTGCTTTATGCGCGGAACGCAATGAGGAGGTTGAGACTCCTTTCGGCAAATTAAAAGGACTGGGGCTCCAGGTATTTGTAGCAGGTATAGCTCATCCCAACGATACACAGAGGCAGCAGTGGGTCCGTCACTTTGTAAACTGGACCCGGGACCCCTCGCTTCGGGGAAAATTTGCATTTCTTCCCGGATACGGGCAGGAACTTTTAATGCACGGGGCCAGGGGATGCGACATATGGATCAGTTCTCCTATAAAAGATATGGAGGCCTGCGGCACTTCCGACCAGCGATCTGCACTTAACGGGAATATAAACATATCTACCTTTACAGGGGGGGCAAGGGAATATATCACTGAATATGACCCGGAGACGGAAGAGGGTTCAGGATTTTTTATCGACCCCTATGATACCAGAACAGTTTACAGGAAACTGGAAAAAGTATCCGGGCTCTACTATGACTGCATTGAGGGAAAAAGCAACAAATATAAAGAGCTTATGCATAATTCCTACAGGGCGGGTATCAGGATGAGCATAGAAACAATGGCCAAGGAATATGCCCTTAACTTTTACAGAAAAGCCCTTGAAATGAAGGGATGAGTTCAAGGAGCCCTGTTGATTTCATATTTGGGGTCCACTTTCATCAGCCCGCGGGAAATTTCAGCGAGGTACTGGAAAAAGCCTATCAAGATGCCTACAGGCCTTTTATAGATTCATTTAAGAAGTTTAAAAGCCTTAAGCTTAACCTTCATATATCTTCTCCGCTGCTGGAATACTTTGACCGGGAACACCCGGAGTTTCTGGATACTTTGGCCCTGCTTTCCTCCAGGGGAAGAATAGAAGTTCTGGGCGGCGGATTTTATGAGCCGGTTATAACCTCCATACCCCCCCGGGACCTTGAAGGCCAGCTGGATAAAATGAAAAATTTCCTTAAACGGCGCCTTGGCATAACTGCAAGGGGCATATGGCTTACAGAAAGAGTATGGGAGCCGCATATACCTTCCCTTTTAAAAAAGAGCAATGTGGAGTACCTGGCCGTAGACGACACCCACTTCCTGCAGGCAGGTTTTCTTCCTTCCCAGCTTAAAGACTACTATTTAACTGAGGATAACGGAAACAGGCTGGGTATCTTTATAATTGATAAAAGTCTCAGGTATCATATACCCTTTAAAAAACCGGAGCAGGTTATAGACAGGTTCACTCATTTTTCTTTAAAATATAAGAACCCCCTTTTATGCATGCTGGATGACGGAGAAAAATTCGGTTTATGGCCCGGGACAAAAAAATGGCTGAATGAGACCAACTGGCTGGAGCTTTTCTTTAAGGCGCTTGAAGATAATTCATCCTGGCTGACGACAAGAAGAATGGGTGAATATTTTGACTCCCGCCCCCCGCGGGGGCTGGCATACCTTCCCTCTGCGCAGTATTATGAAATGAGGGAATGGGCTATGCCCGTAGAAGGAGCCTTAAAATTAGAAAAGGTAAAAGAAAAGCTTAAGGATAAGAACCTCTTAGACCAAACCCAGCAGTTTATATCAGGCGGCATATGGAAAAACTATTTTTTTAAATATCCCGAATCCAATTATGCCCATAAAAAAATGGTTTACATATCCTCCAAGCTGCAGAAGCACGGCAAGGCTGTTTTAAAAGCAGGTCTTTTAAATGAGGCCCGGGAGAGTCTCTACCGGTCCCAGTGCAACTGCGCCTACTGGCACGGGGTCTTCGGCGGCATATACCTGCCCCATCTCAGAAAGTCAATACACCTTAACCTCAACAGGGTCTTAACCATAATAGATAAATCCGTTTACGGGGATTCTTTTATTAAACACAGGGTCTTTGATATTGACTTCGACTCAAAAGATGAACTGGTTATAAACTCCGACTCTCTTTTTATCTCTCTTTCGCCATCCAAGGGGGGAATAATTGAAGACCTGTCGGACAAAACCACCCTGATAAACCACCTGGACACCGTGGCCCGGAGAAAAGAGGCTTATCACCGGGCCATACTTGATGATGGCGCGGGCGGGGGAGCAGTAGATGAATCTGATTCCGGAAAAAGTAAGGAGGCCGATTCCATTCACGACATAAAATCAGCTGATTTAAAAAAATATTTTACTTATTTAAATTTTGACAGCTATATGCGGAAAAGTCTTGTGGACCATATATTTCCCCCTGATACTTCTATTGAAGATTTCATAACCCAGTCAGGCAGGGCCAAAAAGGTTTCCCTTCCTTCTCTCAGCCTGAAGGTCAAAAGCAGAGAGGATTCTATAAAGGCCCGTATGGAGGGGAAGTTAAACAAAAAAATTAAAATAATTAAATCCCTGGAAGTTGAAAAGGGCAGAAGAGAATTCCGGGCCTGCATAAAACTGCTTAACTCTTCCAAGTCCCCCTGCTCTTTTCTTTACGGGCTGGAATTTAACTTTAACCTTTTTAGCGAATGCTCTGAGGATAAGGGTTATTTAATCGGGGAAGATACGGCGCCTCTTAATAAACGCGGCCAGAGTAAAAAAGCTTTATCCTTCGGGGTATTTGACCGGGAGCAGAGCTACAGGGCGCTAATCACCCTCGGCCGGGAATCTGATTTATGGTATTACCCGGTGAGAGTTGTCGCCAGCTCCGAGGGAGGATTTGAACTCTCCTATCAGTCTTCCTGTATTATGCCCCTTTTTAAAGTTTCTTTAAAAGAGAAAGAAGAGTTTAATATTTCTTTAAATTACTCTGTATCCGATCTTAAGGATTAGAGAAACCGGTCCATAGCCCTGAGGAAGTTAGTATATACGCGCTGCTGCTCCATCAGGAGCCTGTCGGGCCCCAGAGACCACCATTCCTTGGGGGTAAAATAAGCTGAAACCTCGGCTTCGGCCCCGTAAGCCCCGGCCCACTGAATAAGATGAAGGTTATCGGACTGGGTAAGGCGCATGGCCAGGTCAATTAAAGTTTTTCTGCCTGTAAGCTTTGCCTTGTTGAGAACGTGATGCATAAGCCTGAAAATAGCCTGCTGGGCACCGTTGCCCAGAAAAAACTCAACCCCTCCGCTCCCGGCCCAGGTTGACCCGAACTCCTTCACCTCCAGGGAATGGCTTTTAGGGGAAAATTTAGATACAACCTCTCCCGGCAGAAGGGTTTTTATTTTTCTTTTCTCCAGTTCCCGGGGAAGATGGCGTATAAAATCAAAAATCCCGGTATCCTTTTTATGGTGTTCTCCAAATGTTTCAAAATCCCATCCCAGCATAATGAAATCACCCCGGGCCCGGCTGATCCAGTGGGCATAGGCATCGGCAGTAAGGGGCCACCCTTCCCACTCCCTGTTGGAAAAGCGGTACCCGACATCGTCACTGAAATTGAGATGCCGGGCCAGAAGCTTCATTTTCTGTCCCTGCTGATGGTATAGATGGCCGGGATCCCTCCACTCCAGCACCCAGCCCCTCCCATCCATAAAGGCTGCATCAAAACCAATTTTCTGAAGGGCAAAATAGACATCGTTGGACATAAACATTTCCGTAGTATCAGTTATTTTTATCTCTTTTGAAAAAAGGTCCTGGAGATACTCCCGGGCCCATTTCATTCTTTCCATAAAGAGCTCAATATCAAAGTAAAATATAAAACTGTGATACGGTTCCACGCATACCAGCTCCAGGTTGGGGTGCGAAACAAAATCCTTGAGCTGCCTGAAGAGAGGCCTGTTCCATTTCCTGGCCTGTTCTATAAAGGAGACTGAAAGCCCCAGAGATATTTTAAAACCATCCTCCATTAAATTCTTAAATTCTTTCATTGCCGGAAGATAGCATTCCCTGGCAACCTTATTTAAATAGAACTTGTTAATGGTATCGTCGAACAGATAGTTTTTAATTTCTGAAATTTTTGCTCTTTCCGGTATTTCCCGGGCTGGCAGCATTACTCTCTGAGGCTGATGTATTACGGTATAAATTGATAGGTTTTTACTCATGTCTGACTCCTGTTGTCTCTTTTACCTGAAGCAGCCTGGCCAGCAGGTTGCTCTGGATTACGTTCTTCCAGCTGTACATTTTAGCTGTTACCTTTGCCATTTTCCTCATTTCCCTGTTTCTCAGCGGCCTCCTTTTTAAGAACTCTATATATGATACAATCTCATGGGGGTCCTCGGTTTCCAGGACTATTGAGTTTTTAAAGGGTATGGCGTAATCTTCGCCGGTTGACCCCAGGAAAGGGATGCCCCCGCAGGCCATAACTTCAAGGCCCACCAGGCCGAAAGGTTCATGGCCGCTGTTTGCAAGAACAGCATCGCACTCCGAATAGAGAGGTTTAAGCATACTTTCAGGCATAAACTGCTGGACGTTATATATATCGGCCTGGGGGCCGTTAAGTATTTTATTCTGCAAATCATCAACAGTGTTTTCATCCAGGCTTATATCCCTGACCTTTAAACCCAGCTGGTTTATTTCATTAAAGACTTCCCCGCCGAAAGGCTCGCTTCCCCCTTTCATTATAAGAAAGGTCTTAAGCCCTTTTTCCTTAAGTACAGGCAGGGCCCGGATGGCCATATGCCATCTCTTGTCCGGCGAAAACCTGCCCACCTTAAGAAGAATTATATCGGCACCGGTTTTACTGTGCATCTCGTTTTGCCTGCTGCTGAAGCTGTGGCGCCGGAAAAAGTTTTCAGGTATTCCGTTTGGTATAACTATAGGGTTTATGGAATATTTCCACATGGCATGTTTCATATACTTGCTTACCGTGGTGATTTTTGAAACATAGTTCAGCGCCCCGAAATTTATAGTTTCAAACGAGTATACATTATTTGCATTCCATAGTATGATAACCCTGTCCCTGATACCCCTGTGATGAAGGTAATCGCTTAGATTAATTGTGGCCTGGGCTGTATGCCATTCCTCTGCCATTACCACGACCATCTTCCGGTCCCTTACGGCGGGCATAATAATATTTTCGGTAACATAACGGGGAATGCTCTGGTTAAAATCCCTTATTTTCTCCTGTTCCCCGTCATAAACACCCCCGGGATAAAACCTGCTTATCCACTGGCACCACCGGTGCATATTAAGTTTTCCGTCCATTTTCTGTTCAAAACCCTTAAAGTTAGGGTCGCCCACAAAGAAAAGATGGGTTATATAACCCAGTTTTGCCAGATTCCTGCTTAAGCCCCTCACCCTGGTACCAAGGCCCCCGGCCAGGGAATAATCATCGGGCCCCTCGTAAGAAAGAATTACAAACTCAGTATTTTCCGGTTTTATTCTGAAATCATGCATTTTTTTTATTGCTCCTGTTTTTTTGCTTAAATATACAATTGTTTTAAGGTTTGTCAAATGGCCCGCATAAATAAGAATCTTATTTTTTACCGGCTGCCCTTATTCAAGGAGGATTAGAAAATATTATTACAGTTTTTCAGCTTTAATTTTAGGAGAAATAATAATACCCAGTTCATAAAGAACCAGGGCCGGCAGGGCCAGCGCAATCTGGCTGAAAATATCAGGAGGAGTCAGGAGGGCGGAAAGGGCAAAAATTATAACAGCGGAGTATTTTCTGCCGGAACGGAGGGCCTTTTTATCTGTAATTCCCAGAAGGGAAACCATTCTCATTACCAGCGGAAGCTGAAAAATAACCCCGAATGCAAGCAGAAGGGAAAAAGCAAAGCTTACATAATTGCGTATGGAAATGGCAGGTGAGAGGCTCCCGCCCCCGAAACCAAGGAGGAAATTAAGCGCGGCAGGAAGAACTACAAGAAAAGCAAAAGCAACCCCGCCGCCGAAAAGAAGAAGAGCAAAAGGAAAGTAAATATATAAAAGTTTTTTCTCCCGGGGTTTAAGACCGCTTTGGATAAACTTCCACAGCTGGTATACGGTAAAAGGAAAGGATATTATTATCCCTGCAAGCAAAGAAACCTTAAGGGCAACTATAAAAGCCTCCTGGGGAGCTATAAAAATAAGCTCTCCGGGGATCGGAGCCTTTATCAATTCCAGAAAAAACCGGTAAAAAATAAAGGATCCGGCTGTGGCGGCAATGATACCGGCCGCCGAATAAAGAATTCTGACCCGGAGTTCCTCCAGGTGCCGGGTAAAAGGGGCCGGGTGGTTCAACCCCTAACTGCTGTTCCTGTCCGGCCCTTCTTCTTTTTCTTCATCCTCCCCTTCACTTGGATTTTCAAACTCCTTTTTGGCCTTGCCCAGGGCACGGGCAACCTGGGGAAGTTTTTTTGCTCCGAAAAGAAGAAAAATTATCAGGAATATTATTACCAGTTCCTGCCAGCCTATCATAGTTATACGGCCTCCACGGATTTAAGGCCCGGGACTTTCTCCTTAAGGACTTTTTCTATTCCCTGTTTCAACGTCATCTGGGACATGGGACATCCGGCGCAGGCGCCGGTAAGCCTCAGCTTTACTATACCCTCTTCCTCTACCTTAACCAGCTCCACATCCCCTCCGTCTGCCTGAAGAGAAGGTCTCACCTCGTTCAGGGCCTCAACAACTTTTTCCTTATCAAGCATTTTTCAACCTCCTTCTATATAATCAATGGCGTTCAGAGAAGCTTTTGCTCCTTCGCCTGCCGCAATAACAACCTGCTTTTTAGAAACACTGCTTACATCTCCCGCAGCGTAAACACCTTTAACCGAAGCTCTGTTCAGAGCGTCAATTATTATTTCCTGTTTTTTGTTTTTTTGGACAAACGGGATCAGATCCGAGGCGGGAACCCTTCCTGTTTCCACAAATACTCCCTCCACACTTAGCTTCCTCTCACCGGAGGGGATATTTACAATTATCGAGTCCAGCATCTTATCTCCCCGGACTTGTGCAGTCTGTCCCGAAACAATAAGTTCCACCCTGTCTGAGTTAAGAACTTTTTCCCTTAAAATTCGTTCTCCGCCCATCTTCTTATTTTCAGTTATAAGATAAATCCTGCATTTAAGCTTAATCAGCTGGGCGGCAGCATAAAGCGCAGAATTACCTCCGCCTATAACAGCCACATCTTTTCCGCTGAAAAGAGGGGCATCGCATATGGCGCAGTAGGCGATCCCTTTACCCCTGAACTTATCCTCCCCCTCAACCCCCAGCTTACGGGGCCGGGCGCCGGTTGCTATAATAAGGGTTCTGGCGCGGCAGCATTCCCCGTCGCTGCCGTGGACCTTAAAAATTTCACCATCCCTTTCCAGCTTGCGGACCTCAACGCCCTCTTTTATATCAGCCCCGGCAGAAGAAGCCTGTTTTTCAAATTTTTTAACCAGGGTCTCTCCGCTCACAACCTGATAGCCGGAATAATTTTCTATGCTGGAGCTAAGAACAGCCTGCCCCCCTATATCCCTGGATATAAGCCTGAAATCTGTTTTCTGGCGGGAAGCATATATTGCAGCGCTTAACCCTGCAGGGCCGCCCCCTATTATTACAAGATCTTTAATCAAGCTTAAGTTTCTCTTTTATTTTTTCTTTATTAAACCCTATTATTATTTCCCCGTCAATATCAATAACCGGGACTCCCATCTGGGAACTTTTCTCAACCATTTCATTCCTGGCTTTCTCATCCGAACTTACATCCATATTTTCAAAATCAACACCCTCCTTTTCCAGAAACTCCTTAAGCCTGCGGCAATGGGGACAGGTGCGGGTGGTATAGGTTTTTATATTTCTTACGCTCATTTTAAATCCTCCTTTTTTTTACTTTTACCCGTTAAAATGAAATATTATCAATTCACTTTACTTTTTGCAAGCTTCTTCAGACCGGAAGAAAAAAGTATTCCTAAAATAAAAAATAAGCTTTCCCTGATAAACTCCCCGGCCCCGGGCAGGATATTAGCGGCAGCGGCCACAGAAGTGTCCGGGGCGAACTCCTTGAAAGGCCAGAGCACAAGAATGGATCCCAGGACCAGGCCGGTGAGAAAATAGATTGTTTCATCGTGGTGTTTTTTCAAGAGATACTTCATAAGCCTGCTGAAGGCCGCCAGGCCTGCCAGACATCCCAGGCCGAATATAAAGATGACCCTTATATAAAAAAAATCCCCCGCCGAAG
>PWQF01000022.1 GCA_003556865.1 Elusimicrobiota bacterium
AACCGGCACTTATTTCATTTAAATCTCCGTCTTCATCCGCCTGCCATACCCTTATTCCCCAGTTAACATCCTTTTCACCTGTTTGGACCCCTGAAACTTCTATGGTAGATGAACTTAAGGCCACGGAGGTTGAAGTATCCAGTTTAAATTCATCCAGGTTATTAACGGTATGCTCATCTGCGCTCATATACCTGGTAAGGCTTTCCCCGGCAAGCAGAAAAGGGGTGAATAACATGTAAAGAAAAATCGCTGCCGGCAGAAGCAGTGATTTAAAATTTATTTTAAAGTATTTCACTCTATGATTTAATTTAAATATATATGCCCCTCATTTACGGCACCAGGAAAATAGTTACTCCTTAAATGCCGTAAGATGCATCTCGTCATCTTTTTCTTCAAGTTTAATAATTAGATCTTTTACCTGGCCGCTGAGACTAAAGGAAAGTTTTAACCTTTCTTCCCGGCGCGGTAAAATAAGATAAAGAGTATTTTCCCCCATATGGAGCCTTTCCCCTATTAAACTTGCTTCCAGCCCAATCGATTCACCGTTAAGATTAACTGCCGAATCCATATATTCTTCAGGTATCTCAAGCTCTACCGAACCCTCCCAGGCTTCTTTTAATCCTATATCCATCTCCTTGCGCTGGCCCTTGCTTATGCTGACAGATTCCCTGAAAACAGTGTATCCGTCCGCCCGTACTTCCACACGGTATTCTGCCGGGGGCTGGTCTATATGTCCGGCAGCACGCCCTCTCCTCCCGGCGCTTTTCCAGTATGAACCGTTTATCCATACTGTTGCATCCTCAACCGTTTCCCCGCTTTTAAAATCCCTGATACTCATTGATAAATGAGGGGGGCGCAAACTCATCCGGACATTATACCTGCCTCCCAGCTGGCCTACATCCCGTGTTACGTCAACAGTTTCGTAAGCAGGTTCCTTTGACAGGTAAAAACGGGTATTTTCAAGAGGCAGGGCAGCCCTTATAGGAGTTTTTCCCCTTATGGTTGAAATCACGGGGTTAGATATCCTTATGTCGGCGTTAAGGTTCTCTCCCGTTTCGCGATCCAGGGCATGAACAGTAACATATCTGTTTAACATAAACCTCATGGAATCATCGCTTCTATCATCTATAACTAAATTTTCCCGGCGGCTTTCAAAACCGCTTTTTTCAAGACCCAGACTGTACTCCCCCACAGCAAGCATTATATCCTCCAGAGGGGTCTGGCCGGTATGAACCGGTTCATCGGTTTCAATATCAGTTATTACCGCTAACGCCCCCTCCGGTTCTGAAAAAATGCTCACATATTTCCATAAAGTACCTTTTATCTGATAAGCTTTCCCGGGGGCATCCTCTATTTCGTTAACAGTCCAGAACCTCCTGTCAACCAGACTCTGATCCCGGGCGGGTTTGGATGTATCAATTACGCATAAACCGGGCTGCATTACTTCAGTTTCGGAACGGGAACCCAGAGACTCAAACCCTTCCTGGCTAAGGTACAGGCTGTGCATACCGGTTTCCAGTTTTCCTGAAAAAGGGGTTCTTCCCACCCCGGTCCCGTTTATAAAAAGCTCTGAACCGGAGGGAACAGAATCTATTTCCATACCTATTTCAAAGGGAACTATATGGACGCCGTCCTCCAGCCTTGCCCCCGCCACAGATACCTGCTGGCGCCCCTTCTCTCTGCCTGAAACCGTTATTATTCTTCTCATACGGCCGTAATTTTCCTTTGAAATTTCCAGGGTATAAGTTCCCGGGGGTATAACTTCAATACTGGAGGGAGTCAATTCATCAAACCCTTCTCTTTCTATTATATCTATATTATTCTCGTCTATTATTTTTATTTCAGCCCCGGAAGGCTCGGTATCTATATTTAACGCGGGCGGCCAGAACCTGTTATAAATTCCGGCGCCCAGAGGGGTTAACTGGGCAAACGTGTCAATAACAGCAAATAAGATAAATGCCGCCGCGGCTGCAATAAGTGAAGATAAAATAGCTTTCTTATATTTTTTAGCGGAATCTATCACAAAATCAAGAACTGTCTTATCTTTCTCCTTAGACTCCCCTTCCCCTTTATCTGCCTTTTCTTTTTCAGCCTCCGGCTTTACCTTTCCTTTCTCATCTTTTTTTACCTCTGCTTTAACCGGTTTTTTTTGCTGAATCCTTTCTTCTGGATGCTCATCAGAGTTGCTTTCTTCTTTTTTATTATCTTCAGGTTTTTCTTTTTCTGAAACAGTCTTAATGATTTCCTGCTTATTTTCAGCCATCTTTCTTATATCTTTTTCCGAGTTAATTATCTCCTCTCTCAAGGCAGCATTTATAAACCGGCAGTATTTTTTCTCCATTTCAAGTGTAGTTGCTTTTCGGCTTAAATATTTTTTCATATCAATAAACATCTCTGCCGCATTCTGATATCTTTGGGACTGTTTTTTCTTAAGGGATTTTTCAATTATTTTAATTACATCTTTCTCTATATTGCCTTCCTTAAAAAGAGATTTTATATCAACTTTAGCATTTTTTGCTTTCATCCATATGTCCAGGTCGCCTTTGCCCTTATAGGGTTTTTGTCCGGCTATCATTTCATAAAGAACAAGGCCGCAGCAGTAAAGGTCTGAACGGGCGTCAACATTTTTTGCTCTTGCGTGCTCGGGAGACATATAGGAAACTTTTCCCTTTATTTTATTATCCTCCTGCTTTTTAGTGCCGGCGCGGGCTATCCCGAAATCAGCAAGCTTTATTTTCCCGCTATAGTAAAGCATCACGTTTCCCGGAGATATATCCCGGTGAACAATATTTACAGGGTTGCCGGTAAGTTCATCTTTTATATTATGAGCATAATCAAGTGCTTTTATAACCTCTGATATTATATATACGGCAATTTCAGCCGGAAAAGAAATTTTACGTTTTTTACATTTACGCAACAGATATTCAAGATCAACTCCCCTGACATATTCCATAATCATATAGTAGTCGTCATCCTCGTTTACAAAGTTCAGAACTCTAACTATATTTTCATGTTCAAGCCTGGCTGTATTTACCGCCTCCTGGCAAAACATATCCACAAACTTTGCGTCCCGGGCATATTCTTCATGAATTTTCTTTACAGCCACGAACTTGTTAAGCATAATATCGCGGGCAAGAAAAACGGAAGCAACTCCGCCCTTTCCGATTAAACGCTCAATTCTATATTTATTGTTTATTACCCTGTTTTGCTTCAATGTTAATATTCTTTTAATTTCTCCGGTAGTTTATCCCATTCCAGGGGCTTCATTATGCAGTCATCCGCACCGTAGTCAAAA
>PWQF01000202.1 GCA_003556865.1 Elusimicrobiota bacterium
CCTCCTTTTGTTCTGCCTCATCATTACATTATGGAGGTTTTTGATGGCCCATTCAAGTTTTCAAAGATCAGCTTTTACAGAAATTATAGGAAACTCTCCTTTATGAAACATCATATTAAAATTATTTTATTTTTAACTATTCTTTTCAGCCCTGAAATATCCGGCGCCGGAGATTTTCATATCCACGGGTTCCCCGTAGCCGGTTATACTCCCGATACCAGTATGATCTTAGGCTTTTCGGGGCTGGGGCTCTTTCATCCGGAAAAAGCCGGGCCCGGCCGCAGGCCCTCCCACATAATGGCTTTCGGCAGTTATACTCTCAACAACCAGTATACGCTTAAACTGCAGAACAGGCTTTTCTTAGATGGCGGCAAATGGCTGCTGGAAGGAGAGGCCGGGTTTGAAAAATACCCGGAAAAATTCTGGGGGATAGGTGAAAAAACAAGGTGCCGCGATGAATCAGGAATTGAATACATCAGTTTCTTAATTAAGCAGAAGATACTCAGGAGGGCCGGGGAAAACCTCTTTACCGGCCCCCTTCTTCAATGGTCCCGCTCATATAATATTAACTTTTCAGATTCTTCCGGCAACCCTCTTCCCGAACCCGCCATAGAAGGAGCAGGGGGGCATACAAACACGGGAATCGGCTGGGGACTCGTTTATGATTCCAGAAAGAGCAGCCTTTCCCCTGCCTGCGGAACATACATCGAAGCCCGGGCAGTTGCATATCCTTACATATTAAATGCCTCCCATAAATATAATGAATTCAGTTTTGATTTAAGAAAATATTTCTCCTTATCTTCTAAAGTGAGGGACCTTCTGGCCCTGCAGTTCATCTCCAGAAATTCATGGGGCAGCGTCCCCCTTCTACGGATGCAGGAGCTGGGGGGAAGAAATATTATGCGGGGATATTACCAGGGCAGGTACAGGGATAAAAATTATATTGCCCTCCAGTCAGAAATGCGCTTTGGTATTTACGGTAAATTAGGGGGAGCTTTTTTCATTGCGGGGGGCAGGGTCGCGGAAAACTTCAAGGAACTTTTCAATTCAGATTTCAGGTATTCCGGCGGAGCGGGGCTCCGATATATGATTATCCCCGGCAACGAAGGCTCCTTAAGGTTTGACTACGGACTGAGCCCTCTCTCTTCAGGATTTTATATTACTTTCGGAGAAGCCTTTTAGCAATTATTTTTACCGGTTTACAACCTCAACTAGAAACGGGCATATAACTTTAAAGGCATCAGTTTAATAAGGAAGGCAACCAGATTCCACCTCTTTGTTATGTAAACCACCCTCTTTTTCTTCTTTATGGCCTTAAATATCTGTACTGCCGCCTTAAGGGGACTGGAAACCCAGAAAAGCCCCTCCCCCTTTGCCATTGCAGTATCCACAAACCCCGGACGTATATCCGTTACGTGTACGGGAATTTTACTTTTAACCGCCTTTAGCCTCAGACCCTCCATATAGACAGACACAAAGGCTTTTGAGGCGTTATAGGCCGGAGATTCGGTGCCGCCCCTTAAAGCAGCTACGGAAGAGATGCACGCCAGGTGACCGCACCCTTTCTTTTCAAAATATTTATATGTCGTACCCGCAAGAGCCGCAAACCCGGTAACGTTTATATCTATGGTATCCCTCTCCTTCTGCCATTCAAGCCCGTTATTCACATCTCCCCGCCCGGCGCTTATGATAATCAGTTCAACGCCCCCCAGTTCATCAATAAACCCCTTAAGTGAAGCAGCGGCTTCTTCGGTATGGGCCAGGTCTGTCCGCCTCACCCTTATATCCCCCTTCTCCTCCTCTTTCAACCTGTTTAAAAGGTTTCCCCTGCGGGCCATCACCCCTGTTATGTAACCGTTACGTGATAATACTACGGCCAGGGCCCTGCCTATCCCCGAACTTGCCCCTATAATAATTGCTTTCTTCTGTTCCATATCACTTATCACAGCTCCTGCTCTTCTATAAGCTGCTCTTTAAGGCGCCACAGTTTTTCTGAAAGAGAGACATGGTATAAGTGAGGGGTTGCCAGCCTCTTTACACCTGCGTGAAGACAATTCAGATCTTTTTTTCTTCTTTCCCTCATTTTTTGTATATCATCCGTATGATCTATTCTTTTCCCTTTTTCCATAACGGGCAGCAGAAGTTTTTCCGCCCTTGAAATTTCCCGGACAATAATCTTTCTGAATTTTCTCTTCTCCCAGGGATGCCTCAGGGTCAGACTCTCCCCCTTAAGGATATCTTCACCCGCCAGGCTTATTAAATCCGCGGTAGCCTTGCCCTCGCTCTCATAAATCCTCCAGAGCTCTTTCTTGCCCGGGTTTATAATTTTCCCCGGGCTCTCGGAAATTTTTATGGCCGGAGCCCAACTGCCGGATTTTTTTATCTCTGAGAGCTTATAGACCCCGTCGAGGGCCCCGTGCCCGGCTGAGGTTATAAGGCGGGTCCCCACCCCGTATACCAGCCTTGATATAAGTTTTTCCGCATCCACCCCGTGATTGGCTGCATCCTGCCCTATCTGGGTAAGTATCTGCCATATTACCATCTCATCTAGTTTATTTGAAAGTACTATCTTAGTATCTTCAAAGCCGGCATCATTAAGTATTTTAGCCGACTTTATTGCCAGATCCGCAAGGTCCCCTGAATCAAGCCTTATGCCCAGGGGCCGGTACCCTTTCTTCTTCAGATGCCTGAAAACCTTAACTGCATTGGGCAGCCCGCTCTCCAGGGTATTTACAGTATCCACCAGAAGAAGACAGCTCCGGGGATAAAGGTTTGCATAAGCCTTAAATGCGTCCAGCTCCGTCCCCCCGCGGGCAATAAAGGCCTGCACCATACTGTGGGCATGGGTTCCCTTAGGGGGGTATCCCATTTCAAAGGAAGCCCCCGTATTTGAAGTAAACTCCGCTCCGCCTATTAAAGCCGCCCTGGCCCCCTCATTGGCCCCCCGGCCCTGGGCCCTTCTCATTCCGAACTCAAGTACCATACCCCCTTTTCCAGCCCGGGCAATACGGCAGGCCTTGGTGGCGATAAGGGTCTGAAAATTAAGATGGTTCAGAAGCGCCGACTCAAGCATCTGCACGATCGCCAGGGGCCCTTTTACGACGACGAGCGGCACGTTGGGATGCACAACGCGCCCTTCCGGAACGGCCTCTATATCGAGTGACTTGAAACTGAAGGATCCTTTTAGCCAACTTAAGAACGCGTCCGTGAACAAAGGCCCGCCGCCTTGCGAACGGACCGACCTCAACAGATCGATATGAATCTTCTCGAACCGCGCGCTTTCAAGCCA
>PWQF01000267.1 GCA_003556865.1 Elusimicrobiota bacterium
CTCCGGGGGATATCCCGCTAAATACCAGACTGCGCTTCCTATGAAAATAAAAGAGAGTTCTGAAGATATTATGTTATTCCATTCCGGTACAATAAAGGAGGAAAATAAATTTTTTACTGCGGGCGGCAGAGTTATAAACATAGCTGCTGTAGGTAAGGATATAGAGCAGGCAAGGGAAAAAGTATATGGTGCGGCAAAAAATATATATTTTCAAAATATGTATTACCGCAAGGATATAGGGCTAAAGGAGGTAAAAATATAATGAGAAAGATAGTGATACTTATGGGTTCGCTTTCAGATAAGAAGCATGCCCGGGGGGTAACGGATGTTTTAGATGGATTCAATATAAACTGGGAAATAAGGGTGGCTTCTGCCCATAAAAGTCCGGAAAGAATTATTTCTCTGCTTAAAAATTATAATAAGGAGGAATGCATATTTATTACCATTGCGGGAAGAAGCAATGCTTTAAGCGGTATGGTTGACGGGCTTACCCCGAAACCGGTAATTGCCGCCCCGCCTTATTCAGAAAAATTTTCAGGTGTGGACCTGTTTTCTTCTTTAAGAATGCCTTCGGGTGTATCACCTATGACTGTGCTGGGACCCGAGCAGGCTGCCCTGGCTGCAGTTAAAATAATAGCTTTGGGTGATGAAGATTTAAGTGAGAGTCTCAGGCAGTACCAGGAAAAAAATAAAAAAAAGCTGGAGCAGGCAGACGAGGAGTTGCAAAATGGGTAGCGTTAAAGATTTAAAAGTAATAGAAAAGCCTTCCGGTCCGGAAAGCGGTATAGGACACTTTGTTTTTTCAGACAGATACTCTGTTTTTGACTGGGGCTCAATGCCTGAAGGAATAAAAGATAAGGGCAGGGCCCTCTGCATAACAGGGTCCTGGTTTTTTGAAAAATTGAGTTCGGCAGGAATAAAAACCCATTACCGCGGACTGGTAGAGGGCGGGCAGAGTTGCGGACTGCAGGATATTTCAACTCCGGTTAATGAGATGGAAGTAAATCTGTTCAGGGTAATAAAGCCTGTAAAGCAGGGAGGAAGTTATGATTACAGTTCCTATAAAAAAGAGAAAGGTAATTTTCTTATTCCCCTTGAGGTTATCTACAGAAATACGCTGCCGGCAGGTTCCAGTGTCTTCAGGCGGCTTGAGGAAGGGAGCATAACCCCCTCTGACCTGGGCCTTTCAGAAGAGCCCCGTCCCGGCCAGGTTTTTACGCGCCCTCTTTTTGATGTCTCCACCAAGCTGGAGCCTTCTGACAGGTATATTAACTGGCAGGAAGCTGCAGAGATAGCTTTTCTTAGGGATGAAGAGGTTGAAGAATTAAAAGAAATTTTAGCAAGGGTAAATGATATTATAAGTGAATCGGTTGCTCCCATGGAACTGAAAAATTGTGACGGAAAGATAGAGCTGGCCTATGACGGACAGAGAAGTCCTGTTGTAGTGGATGTTATAGGAACTCCGGATGAATGCAGGTTTACTTATCGGGGCATACCGGTCAGCAAGGAGATTGCCAGAAATTATTACCGTAATACTTCCTGGTACCGGGAGATTAAGGAAGCTAAGAGTAATTTCGGTCCTGACTGGAAAAAGGAAGTCAAGGATCCTCCCCCCCCACTTCCTGCCGGGTTCAGTAAAATTCTTTCCGGGATTTATCTTGCATTTACCAACGGCCTTACCGGAAAGGAGTGGTTTAAGGTTCCTCCTCTGAAAGAGCTGCTTGATGAAGCCGGAGAATATATTAAATGAACCTTTATAAGGAGAGCGGAGTTGATGTGGAACGGGCGGAAGAGCTTCTTTGCAGGCTTAAGAAAAAATATCCTTCCCTGGGAGGATATGCGGGAAGATATGAGGCCGCCGGCCTTAAGCTGGCTGCTACCTGCGACGGGGTGGGAACAAAGATAAAACTTGCTTCGCTTACCAACAGGCACAGCGGAATAGGGGTTGACTTGGTGGCTATGAGTATAAATGAAATTATTGCCGCCGGCGCCCGCCCACTTTTTTTTCTGGATTATTTTGCCTGCGGCAAACTGGACGACAAAATTTTTCTCCAGGTTATGGAAGGTATAGAAAACGGAGTAAAAAAGGCGGACTGCCTGCTCCTGGGGGGGGAGACAGCGGAAATGCCCGGTATGTACAGGGAAGGAGAATATGATCTGGCCGGTTTTGCGGTGGGCGAAATTAAAAGAGAATTTTCCGTCCGGAATATAAAGTCAGGGGACAAAATAATTGGCTATCCCTCTTCCGGTATCCATTCCAATGGTTTTTCTCTTATAAGAAAGATATTCAGCAGGGAAGAGATAAAAGAGAATGCCTCAATTCTTTTAAAGCCCACCCTGATATATTCAAAATTAATAGAACCCCCGTCCGGTGTAAAAAACCTGGCTCATGTTACCGGGGGTGGTGTAGTAAGAGCCCTTAAACGGCTGCTGGGGGAAGATAAAAAGGCCCGGATTAAGGAAATACCTTTTCAGGGGATCTACAGCAAAATAAAAGATAAGGGAGTAAGCAGGAGTCAGATGAAAGAAGTATTTAACTGTGGCTGGGGAATGCTGGCTGTTTCAGATAAGGAGAACGCTTTATCGTTTGCGTCTGCTACCGGAGGAGAATTAATAGGTGAGGTTCTGTGAAAAAAATTGCGGTTCTTGTTTCCGGCAATGGCTCTAACCTGCAGTCCCTGATTGATTCCTGCTCTGAAGATTATATTCCGGGTAAAATAGCCCTTGTCATATCCAGCCGCCCCGGCGCCTATGCCCTTAAACGGGCAGAGGAAGCTTCAATTGATACTCTGGTACTTCAGAGGGGTGACCTCAGCCGGTCGGAATATTCGGATTTAATTTTAAATCATCTGAAGAATAAAAAAATAGATATCGTATGTTTGGCAGGATTTATGCAGAGGCTGGGAAAAAATTTAACGGATTTCTACCGCGGCAGGATTATTAATATTCATCCGGCCCTGCTTCCTAAATTCGGGGGGAAGGGGATGTACGGGATAAAAGTACACCGGGAGGTAATAAGTTCAGGAGAAAAAGTTTCCGGGTGCACGGTTCACCATGTGGATCAGTTTTATGATCACGGGCAAATAATTAAGAAAAAAGAAGTTCCGGTAAAGAAAAATGATACCCCGCGGTCTCTTTCTGAAAGAGTGCTGGAATCCGAACATCAACTTTATCCCCGGGTCCTGAAGGAGCTGATACTGAATTTAGAAAAAAAGGAGTTTATAAAAAATGATTGACAGATATTTTACGCCGGAAATGAGAGAGTTGTGGAGCGAAAAAAACTATTA
>PWQF01000117.1 GCA_003556865.1 Elusimicrobiota bacterium
AAAGGAGATAAGAATGACTTTAGTTATTGAAGGAGGCTGTGTGGCCACCCTGGGTGACTCTAACCGGATTATTAATCCCGGAGCCGTAGTTATAGAAGGAAAAAATGTGAAGGAAATAGGTCCCCTGGATCAGATAAAGTTGAAATACAGGCAGGCAGACACTATTTATGCCAAAAGAAAAGTTATTATGCCCGCTTTTGTCAATACTCATCACCATCTTTATTCTACTTTTGCCCGGGGAATGGCCGTTCCCGGTCCCGCCCCTGAAAACTTTCAGCAGATACTTGAGAATCTGTGGTGGAAGCTGGATAAGGTTCTCTTCAGGGAGGCTATTTATTATTCTTCACTGGTGCCTCTTATGGAAAGCCTTAAGCAGGGGGTTACATCAATTATAGACCACCATGAAAGTCAGTCGTATCAGATAGGAAGCCTTGATGAAATTAAAAAGGCGGTGGAGGAAAGCGGAATGAAAGCTCTTATATGCCTGGGGGCTTCGGACAGGTATGGAAATGGGGAAAGGGGATTGGAGGAAAACGAGCGATTTTTAAGGAAAAAATCTGATAATGTGAGAGGAATGGTAGGGCTTCACGCTTCATTTACTGTTTCCGAACAAACCCTTAAAAGAAGTTTTGAGCTTGCTTCTGAATTTGAATGCGGGGTTCATGTTCACTGTTGCGAAGCTCCGGAAGACGGAGAGATTACCCGGCAAAAATATTCTTCCGGTGTGGTTGAAAGATTCCGGCAGGCGGGAATACTGGGGCCTAAAACCCTTCTGGTGCACGGCGTGCATATAGATCATAAGGATATGGATATTATAAAATCTTCCGGCTCATCTGTAATACATAACCCGGAAAGTAATATGAATAATGCGGTAGGTTATGCAAAAATTCTGGATATGATGGAAAAAGGAATTAAAGTGGGACTGGGTACAGACGGAATGAGTTCGGATATGCTTTCCCAGATGAGGACTGCTTTTCTCCTGGCCAGGCATGAATATCGGGATCCGTCTGCCGCTTTTTCCCAAACAGTTGAAATGCTTCTAAAAAATAATCCGGAAATTTTTACTAAAATTTCAGGATGGGAAGCAGGTGAAATAGTACCCGGAAATCCGGCAGATATTGCGGTTATAAACTATGATCCTCCCACCCCGCTTAGCCAGGATAATTTTATGGGACATCTTATGTTCGGAATGGTTTCAGCTAATGTTGATAGCACTATATGTAACGGCCGCCCCTTAATGAAGCATGGTAAAATAATGAGTATCGATGAGCCGGAAGTACTTCTTAAATCAAGGAAAATAGCTGAAAGAATATGGAAAAGAATAAGCTGACTGATACAGCCTCTTTTTTAAAAAAGATTATTCAGATACCCTCTCCTTCCGGGAGGGAAGAGAAGGTTGAAGAGGCCGTAAAAGATGAAATGAAAAAACTTGGGTATGATAGAATAGTTTCTTCCGGCGGCAATGTTTGCGGTGTGAAAGGCAAGGGTTCCCTGAAGATACTCTACGATGCCCATATGGATGTGGTGGAAGCCGGTCGAGGGTGGAACAGCCGGCCTTTTGAAGCCGTTGAAAAAAAAGGTTTTTTGTACGGAAGGGGAGCTTGTGATGACAAGGGCACGCTGGCAGCAATGATTTACGGCGGCGCCGCCGCTGATATGGATGATGGAATTTCTCTTTATGTTCTGGCTAGCGTGAAAGAAGAAACAGGAGAAGGAAACGGCCTCAAGGATTTTTTTGAAAAAGAGAATTTTAAGCCCGATTTTGTGGTAATAGGGGAGCCTTCGGGTCTTATGGTTGCAAAAAGCAACCGGGGAAGAATAGGGCTTAAAATAGAGGTAAAAGGTGTTTCCTCGCATGCCAGCCGCCCGGAAGAAGGGGAAAATGCTGTTTACAGGGCTATGGAAATTGTTGAAAAAATAAAAAAATTTAATTTGAACTGTAAAAAGGATACAGTTTCAGTTACAAAAATAAGTACGTCTAATGAAAATATAAATATTATTCCCCAGCTTTGCAGTATTTATGTTGATTACCGCTCCTCTTATGGGAGAAAAGAGAAAGATGTAATGAGGGATATAAGGAAGTTAACGGGAACCAGGGACCGGATTATAAAACTGGGCCGGCACTACAAACCCTGGCAAATATCCGAAAAACATCTTCTCCTGCAGGCTGCCCTGGAATGCCGGAAAGATATTCTGGGCCCCGCCCCGCCCGGAGAATGGGCTTTTTGCACCAATGGCTCTTTTACCGCGGGTGAACTGGGCATTCCTACTGTGGGTTTTGGCCCCGGGAGTGAAAGCGAGTGTCATAGAGCAAACGAAAAAATAAAGTTAAAGGAAGTTGAGAAAGCAGCTCAGTTTTTTTCTCTTCTCCCTTCATATATAGCAAAAAAAATCAAAGGAAAATGAAATATAAACTAATAGTTAATTTCTTTTTTATATTATTTTTTTATTGTATGGTTGCTTCTGGACAGGAAAAAGTTAATTTTATAGCTGAACTCCCCACTCCCGGGGAATATGAACTTTTTGCTTCAGGAGGATGGGACGGCAACTGGTTTGTGGGTTCAACCCAAAAATGGATAAAAAGGGTGCCGCCACTGGATACTACAGAGTATCAGAAAGCTTTTTTAGGGGCCAGGTTGGGCAGGGCAAAGACCCTTGAACAGATAAAAAATATATTAGAGCAAAAAGCTTCCGGTGAAGATGCAGAAATCCCCACTCTTCCCGATGAAAGCGGTAAAATAAAAATAGGTCTTTCTGATTCAATCCAGAATATTCCTTACGGAAAAATTCTGGCTTATACCTGCGATATTCCGCTGGAGGGTTCCGCAACCGAAGCGTTAAGGGGTACAGGGCGAAGCCGTTGGTTTTTCGTGGAAATAGATAAAGATAAAATCTCTTCCGAAAATGATAATTTTATTTTTCTTTTTAGCAACGACCAGTTTTTAAATTCCAGTCAGGTGGCTCCTATTCTGGCAGCGGGTATAGGTTCTGAGAGCGGGGATAGCAGTTACATACTTAAAGATGACGGGGAAGTTTCCGTGATAAGATATTTTGAACCGGCAATAGCACTGAAACTTGTAAAAAGCCCTGCCCCCCGGCCGGATATTGACTTAAAAGAGTTAAAAAAGCATCCCTATATCCAGGGGAAATATGTGGTTCTCACTGCGGTTGCAGGAGATTATATAACCGGGGCCTGGCTGGAAATAGAGGAAGATAGCGGTTGGGAAAAAAAGGGCCGAGAGGTTTTATCTCCCCCCTTCAAT
>PWQF01000152.1 GCA_003556865.1 Elusimicrobiota bacterium
CCCTGCCTCACATTGTAATACCGGTTATTCTCCGGATAATTAACCTGGGATACGGGAGGGGTTTCATCATAGGTAAAACTTAAATAAACATTTTGATTATCTCCGATCTCGGAAGCATTTTCCGTATTATAGACCGATTTGTTTCCTGCCTCATCTGTTACTCTCATCCATATCCGGTGAACTATTCCGTCCCGCCAGTCTATATTTGTTACTTCCCAGGTCTCAAAAGGCTCAGCCGAGGTGGAGTCCGCTTCTATCCAATCCAGTTCTTCCTGCCAGTCACCATCCCACCAGTAATTACTTAAAGATTT
Organism: Elusimicrobiota bacterium; assembly: GCA_003556865.1. The sequence continues at coordinate 312 of PWQF01000152.1, forward strand.
AAGGGCTATCTCCAGAGAAGCAATTCCCGAAGGCTGACCCGAAGCGCTTCCCTCAATATTTACCAAAGTGCCGGGGTTATAATAATCCCCCTCAACAATATTTGTGATTTCTGCGGAAGGTTCCTCCGTATCGCTGTAAAATGTAATGCCGGGAGTAATAAAAAGGTTGTCTGCCCGGTCCTGAATACGGGCCCGGACAATAAAACGCTCCCCTTCCTCAAACTGACCTAGATCTTCATTGTCCGGCCCTTCTGTAAACTCCCAGTTTCCTCCGGAAAAACCGGCCGGCAGCCATTGCTGGTCAACGTTCCAGTCCGATCCGTCCCACCAGTATATAGGAGGATCGGGTTTCCTTATTTCAACACTTACCCCGTCCGAAGCTATTCCTGACAGGTCATCCGAGGCGGACCCGTATATATTAGTCATTATATTGTAATAACCTTCATCCAGCGGAAATTCCACACTCCCTTCGGGGATTCCTGTATCCATTCTGAAATTACGGGCAGAAGGGGTTGGCTGTAAATTTCCGGCTTCATCCCGGGCCCGGGTTTCCAGCCTGTACTCCAGGCCATGTTCAAAAGCGGTTGAGACAGTTACTTCATAACTCCACTCCTGGCTGCCGGCCGCATCCAGCCAGGGGTCTGCCTCAATCCATCCTGACCCGTCCCATGCCATCTGGGAAGTTTCACCGTAATCACGGAATATACGAACCTGAACAGTGCTCACACCGGAGGAAAAAGCACCGGCGGCAGGGGGAGGATCCTCGGCTGTCCCCGAAATTACTGTCATTGAGGAATGGTTATATTTGTAAGGATAAGTAAACTGGGACTGGGGCGGGGTACGGTCATATATTATTCCGCCGTAAAACCAGCTGCCGTCATCTAAATTGCCGGCAAGGTCTTCACCTGTAATTCTCAGGGTATACCTGTTGCCGTCAACAAGTTCCCCGTCAAACTGGGACTGGGGTATAGTCTGGGGGTCAAGATCAAGAACCTGGGCTTCGTTAAGGATTGCGGTATAAGTTTCACCGGGCTCCTCACCATTCCATCCGGTTTCCGCTTCATATATCAACTGAGTAGGTCCTACCCTCATTTTTTCATCCATAGTCAGGGTAACATCCATACTTTTAACCGGGGCGGCAGTTGAAGGGTATACATCGGAAAAAGAAGGAGGGGTACGGTCCCAGTTAAATGTTATTGTGGTATGCCCTGCCTGGTAATTTCCGGCCTTATCCCATGCCTGAATTATTACCTTGTAAATGCCGTCTTCCGGGCCCGGATCCCCGAAGAAGGGATTCTCTATTTCCTCAACCCATATCCCATCGGAATATTCCGCGCTGAACCACTGGGGTGATTCACCGGCAAAATTTTCCTGGTTCCAGAACCCCGACGGCTCATCATCTCTCAAGTAAGCTACACGGACCCCTTCGATTCCTGAAACCCTGTTCTGGCCGGAAGAGTCATCCGCCGCGGTTCCAATTATTTCCTGAAGCTCATTGTAATACCCTCCATCAGAGGGCTTAGTCCCATCTGATAAAGGCGGCCGGTTATCAAACAGGAATTTTACGGTTTGTGAAGAAAGCTCCACATTCCCCGCACGGTCAATTCCGTAAACTGTTATCTCATACTCATTCCCCGAACTCCAGGAAACGCCGGTGTAGCTCCAGGAAGACTGAAATATCTCAAGGGACTCATCTTTATCTTTGTCAATCCACCTTTCTTCTATCCCCCATGAACTGCCGGTCCAGTAACGGGTCGTATCCCTGTTTAATATTCTCATTGTGATATCTTCCCAACTGCCCGGGTAGGTATCGGAACCGGTTCCGGTAATTTCCGGCAGCTCTTTATAATAATAGGTAGCGGGCAGAGGCTCGGTTATAGAGCTTGTCGGCGGTATATTATCTATTATTATATCAACTCTTTCCGAGGTTCCCCTGTTGGGGTGAGGAGGCGAGATAACCTGGTCGCCTGCCCTTGCCCTTATAAAGTAAAACCCGTCCTCTTCCCATAAGGCTTCGGGGTTGTCAACCGGCCAGTGCCACTCCTCGTGAATTGAGTTAAAACTTCCGCCACTGGGATAAGCCTCTATCCAGTGTTCGGAAGCTCCCCATTCACCATCCTCCTGGTAATACATTTCTTCGGAATCCTGTATGGTTATATGCACCTCTCCGATTCTTCCAAGGTCATAATCCCAGGCAATACCGGAAATTTCCGAGATACTCTGAAAATGGTCACCGTCAGCCGGATGCTGCACTTCTGCAGACGGGTTGGTCTGATCAATAATGAAAAATCTTCCCGAACCGGGAGTCTCTTCGCCCGCGGGTCCGACACCCTTGGACCTTATGTTATAGATAGTTCCGTCTATCCAGGCAGACTGGTCTATTGAAAGATACCAGGAATAAGGTCCTTCACCGGTTGGAGTATCCACCTGATTCCAAACCTCTGTATCAAACCACTGCCCGGCATCATTATCCCAGTAAGTTCCATAAGCGGGTCCCGAAGATATCAGAACATATGTCTCGTTTTCATAAGTATATTCGTCTGATTCACCTCCTATCTGAGAAGGTGATCTGTAATAATTGGGGTTCAGTTCAGTTCCCGACGGTGTATTAATGACGGTTGTCGGAAAGGGCGAACTGAAGTACCATGTATGCGATTTAATATCTTCAACATTTCCGGCTCTGTCTGTCGCCCGGAAATCTGTTTCGTACTGAACCCCTCCGGCGGTAGCCTGCCAGGAGATTCCTGAAACGTTTATGCTCCAGCTTTCACCATCCGGTACTATCTGCTGGCTCCATTCCTGCTGGGGAGTTGAACTCCATTCATTTTCCTGCCAGTCCCACAGCATTCCCGTAAAATCCCCGCCGGCGGTCTGCCTTATTCTTATTCTAACATAATCGACCTCACCGGGAGGTGTATCCGCAGTGGTGCCGTAAATTTCGGACATCATCTCATATGTATTATCATCCCCAGGCCTCTCCAGCACGGTCTCCGGTGCTATGGTGTCATATATAAAAGTCCTTGTGGAAAAGTCCACTTCCACGTTGGGGCCGCTAACCCCGTCAGCCGTTGTTTTATCCATAGCCCTGGCGTTAACCCTGTATGTAAGTCCTTCCTGAAAGGCTCCTTCCAGGGAAGTGTATGTCCAGGAGGACCCCCACCACTGGGCCTCCTGCCATGCTTCATCCGGTTCCATATCCTGCCACGAGCCTCCATCCCAGTAAGTACCGAGTTCCGGTCCCGAAGAAATTCTTACCTGGACCCTATCTACCCCGGCGCTCCAGTAAGGTTCGGCGGGAAGGTCCTCAGCAGTTCCAAGGATTTTCTCCAGTGTCTGGTCACTTTCAAATTCACTGTCGGGTTTGTTTATGGAAGTTACCGGCGGTGTCTCATCATATATAAAGGATACCGATTTAATATCCTCCACGTTCCCCGCGCTGTCGGTGTGCCATGCGTATATATTATAAAGATATCCCTCCTTCCAATTGGGCATAGTATCATAATCCCATTCTTCCCCGGCAGCAGGATAAAGAGTGCTCTCAGTTGTTACCCAATCCGGTGTATCCCAGTAATAAGTGTCCGGATCGTCGGGGCGCTGATGCGTAATTTCAAGTCTGAGAAGAGCAAGTCCCGAATCAAACCCTTCAGGTCTGTCATAGGCAGTACCGGTCACATAAAAAGGCTCATTCCTGTGTCCATCCTGGAGAGGATGGGTAAATGAAGTTACCGGTGGCGTATCATCGTAGAGAAAGGTAATGGTAGAGTAGTTTATCTCGTAATTCCCTCTGTTGTCTTTAGCCCTTGACATTATGCGGTAATCATTACCCGAAATCCATCCCGGCTCACTTGCCGTATAGGTCCAAGAAGACTCAAAAACGTTGGCCTCGTTCCAGAACTCACCCGACTGCCACTCCCCGCTCTCTTCATTCCAGAAAAACATGTTTGACACTCTCTGGATTTTGATTTCAATTTCAACAACCTCTTCATCATCCCAGTGAGTTCCCTCTATTGCCGGCGGGGTAAGCTCATTAATAAAATCGCCATCTGAAGGAAAAGTTACCTGTGAGAAAGGCCTGTCGGTTACAAATATATCATCCTTTCTTCCATCTCTCCCGGGAATATCAAAATCATATACGCGCAGATAATAAACCCCGCGCGTAGAGAATCTTATCCCCTCGCCGTCACTGGAAGAGAACTCTTTAATCCCGTTATCCGTTTCAAGAAAATCATATTCCACGGGAAAAAAGTCATATTCGGACGCATCGGATTGAAACCTTACACTGCCGGTATACTCAGTTACTATATTACCAAATTCGTCTATTGCTTCCACCAGGACCGAATACCTGTCGCCGCTCGTCTGTACCGTAGAAGTTTCCACCCTGAAACCGTCATGGTCCGAGGGAACAACCGTAATTGTAACCGTAGCCCCTCTTACAGATGGTCCTTCAATACTGCTGATATAGATATCCTGATCACCAAGCGTCTTTAAAGTAAACAGGTCGGGAAACTCCCTTCGGCCGGACTGTTCGGCTGTAAACTCAAACGTCTCAGGACTGAATAAGGCCTGCTCGTCGCTTGAAGTAAACTCAACAGTGCCCAGGTACGGAGGATTCTGGCACCGGTTGCCGAACTCGTCCCTTATCCATACCCGGAAAGTTTCCATGGTGGTACCTGCCGCAATGGGCGGCTCAGGCTCAATTCTGTCAACGGTAAAATGGTCCGGCGCGGCATTAAAAACCCTTATGCCGTCCACTGTTCCGGAAATACCCACAGGCTCCTGGTTAACAATATTTGTAGCAATTATTTCTCTTCCGGTACCGGCTTCTGTAAACGCGACAACGGCCGTATATGTGCTTATCCCGCTATTTTCAGCGGGAAAATCAACAATATCATGAGAGACATTTGTCATAAAACCGCCGGTTCCGGAAAGCTTAATACCCTCATCATTGTCATCAAGCGATTCAAAGTTAACATCCCTGTTTCCGTAAGGATCCAGCGCTTCGATAACGATATCGTTGTATTCACCCGCAATCACACCCGTTGAGTAACTCAGGCTGAACTGTGATGCCGGTGCGGGTAACACTTCAATCCCTGTCTGTTCTCCCTCCCTATCAAGTTCCCCGTCCCTTACAAGAATCCAATGCTCACCTGCTGTCTTTAAGATAACCGATGCTTCAAACTCCACGTGAGCATTATCTTCACCGGTAAAAGAGTAAGGAGATACCGGAAGCTCTGCCAGGGGATCGGATGATGTAAACTCCACTTCACCCGTATAACTGTAAGTTCCGCTTGACAAAAGATTCAAAAACTCATCCACGGCCGATACAGCAATGGTGGCAGCCTGGGCATCATAACCGGCTGTATGCGGCCCGGTATCGGTAATGACAATGAAACTGTCAAGCATTGCCGGCTCTACCAGAATGTTTTCATAAAAAGATTCTGATCCGGGCACTGTCTGATCACGCACCGATATGTACCAGTTGTCAGTTTCATTTCCTTGGCCTATGTTGGCCCGCCTGAGAGTAAATCCGTCGGTGAATGTTACTACCCCATCATCCGACAACTGAAACTCGTAATCCTCGGGAAGACCGTCACCCCTTGAAATCAGGGGGTCATTGGAAGCAAACCTTACTTCACCCGTGTAGTCACTTTTTATGTTACCCATACCGCCTTCGGCATTCCCAAAATTGTCCCGGGCCTGGACCGTCAGTGTCCTTTCATCACCGGCCATAACATTTTTCCAGTCCTGGGTAAATGTAAACCTTCTCAGCGCGCCGGGCCGAACATTTACATAGGCCCTTGTGGAAATAGTTTCCGCATAAGTTGCATCATCATAAACCTTAAGATAAATGTCTCCGTCCGCTGTCGGATAAGCTCCGGTGTTTGAAGAGAAGAACCGGGTTGTCTCGGTTGATACATCACTCGAAAAAGTTTTTATCCCGTCATCAGCTGCGGTAAAAGTATAGCTTGAGGGCACAACGCCAGCCGCGGAAGCAGGACCTACCAGATCAAAAAATACGGTACCCCGGTATCCCATTGCGGTGATATCTTCAGTTATGTTATAGGCTTCCACCTGAATTGTTAAATTTTCACCCGCTTCAACATCGCTGGGATCGGAATCGGAAAGGTCCATACTTATTCTGAAGGTTTCGGCCGGGGCCACAAACCTGAAGGTATTTTTATTTATTCCGGCCTCTTCAGTATCCTCCTCATTAAGAGCCTTATCCACACCTCTTGATATAACTGTATAATATTCACCGCTCTGCCATATAACCCCATGCTCGGAGAGATCATATTCCCAGTACCAGTGCAGGGGACCCTGGCTGACCACATCGGTTTCAACCCAATCGTCACCGCTTGAGGACCACCCTTCTCCGTCCCATGTGTGACCATCCTCATCTCTTCTAATCATTACCTGAACATAATTCATTCCCCTGGACGGGGTGTTCTCGAAGTTATCCTCGGCAGTACCACTTATCAGGTTAAGCGTGTCATAGTCATTATCATGTACAGGCACAGTTATTTCGGTCTCCGGAGCAATAAAATCCGCAGCAAAGGATATTGTTGAAATATCGGCTTCCCAGTTTCCGGCGGCATCCCGGGCCCTGATATTGGCTTCATAGTCCTCTTCAAGAGTCTCCCACTGGGGACTGTCTGAAAGCACCCAGCTTGTTGCATCAGGTGAGAGTTGGGCCTCGGACCACTCAGGAGAAGATACCCACTGGGAAGGTGTTACAGTATTATCCCACCAGTATTCAGAACCGCCATCAACCTTTTTTAACCTTACATAAACAGCTTCCACCTCTCCGGTTTGAACCATTTCTCCCGGGATATCTTCTTCAGCCCCGGTCTCGTCATAGGCCGTTCCTTCAATAAATGCCTCCTCCGCTATAAGGCCGGCATCAACAGGATAGGAAACCTCCGACTCGGGAGGCACCGGATCCCAGATAAACTCATTCCAGTTTCCTTCATAATCCTCAACATTTAAGTACCTGGGGGAAATTGGTCCTCTCTCGTCCCTGGCCCTTGAAACGGCCCGGTAAATACGGCCGGGCGTAAAATCTGCCGCCCCCGGAAGGTCTCCGGAATCCACATGCCAGTCAGAAAGAGGCTCTTCAACACTTATCCATTGAGGGGACTCCGTCACCGCCCAGCCCACCGTATCCCAATAGCGGCTCTCTCCACCCTCCGTATATTTCAGAAGAGCTCTTAGATCATATACACCTGCTCCCCCATCATAGGAAGTACCTTCCAGCGGAGGAGAACTGCTCCAGAAGGAATCTTGCTCCGGCACAGTAACACTTGATTCAGGCGGAATTGAATCGTAAACAAATGAATACAGGTCACCGGGAACGGTTTCGGTATTAGTGGCAATATCAACTGCGTAGCTCCAGACCCTGTACTCCCAGTTATCAACCCAGGACGGAATATCTGTAAATGTCCAGGAAGAGTGCCACACCTGCGCTTTATTCCAGGTATCTTCATCTCCTACCCAGTCACCATTTTCTCCCTCATCAGCATCCCAGTACTGGTCAAGGGCGCCGCGCTGAATCCTTACATATACATCCCTGACCTGCTGGTTATCGGATACCGTGCCGTGTATCATGTCTGTAATATCGTGATCGGAATCATTATAGTTGTGAAGCCCGTCGGGCTTTAAGACTGCAGAAACAGGCGGTTCATTATCAAATATAAACCAGATGCTGCTCTGAACCGGCCCTATGTTGCCAAGATTGTCAATCGCCCTTACAGTTACCGTGGAAGAATGGTTATTTACCCAGCAGTCCGTAGCCAGGGATATATTCCATTCACCCAGCTCATATTCAGCCTGGATCCAGTTATCCTCCGTATCCCAGCTGTAGTCATCCTGAAGATAATTTACTCCTCTCTGCACCTGTATCTCGACCTGGTCAACCTCTGAGAGCTGGTCATCTGCCGTACCTGATATATCGTAACTTTCGCTAAAGAAATTAATTGTCCTGCCGGTGGGAGGTGAGGTTATAACCGAATCCGGACCCTCCCTGTCGCATATGATTACAGGGCCTTCTGTCGGAGGCTCTTCCAGGTTGCCCGCCCTGTCTGTGGCCCGGCTCAGCAGTTGATACTCAAGGCCGTGTTCAAACTCGTTATTTAAATTTGTGGCGTCAAAAGTCCAGGTCACAGTTGATCCTCCAAGAGCGGAATCAGAAATACCCGAATGCCACCTGTTTTCCGTAACAGAAGAGAACTCTCCCGCATCTTCATCCCAGTAATAAATGGTCCCGCCATCTTCGTAACTAATCTGAACTTCAATTCCGTTCTGTGCGATTCCCGAATCCTCATCCATTGCCGTACCCGATATAACTGCTATATTTTTAAAAGAACCCTGAGAAGGGGAAAGGATTTCCGAAACAGGGTCAACCCTGTCAACCATTATAAGGGTGCCGCCGGTATGGGTTTCGTTAATATCGCGCCCCCGGGACCGTATCCTGTAATAATGGCCGTGAATCCAGTCTATCTCACCTTCAGGTCCCGATTCCGAAACGTCAAGCGTCCAGCTCCAGTCCCCGTCCACACCGGATAGTTGGGCATCCTGCCAATATACGGTTGACTGCCATTCATTATGAGTCCATCTCCAGTATTCATTAATTTCATTTTCGTCATATACATCAAGAACCTCGGGGCTAACCACTTTCTGTACCGAAACCTGCAGCTGGGAAGGAATATCCCCTGTACCGCTTCCTGTCAGTTCTTCTATTTCCGAAAGGTAGCTGCCGTGCAGCGGCGCATCGGGCCAGGATAAGGGCCGGCCGGGTTCAATTTCAAAAGCAGCCCCCCTTCCGGCAGACTCCGTATATGACTGCGTCCGGCCCCGGGAGTATACGCGGTATACCGCTTGCTGGTCATCAAAATCTATGCCTGAGACGTCAACCTCAAAATAATGCCGGTCCCCGGCAGGATAATCGGCACCGGCCCAGTGGTAATATGATACTTCCCCCGAAACCTCTAACCATATACCTTCCGCCCAGTCCCAGCGATAATAAACTTTTTCACTTCCCGAAATCTCACCTCTTACAATACTTACATCAACACCGCTTAAACCCTCACCCGAGAGGTTTAAAACCTCCCCCCTGACAAGTGGTATGTTTCCGTCAATTACAGTACCGTCCCTTGGAAGAGTTATAAGGGAATAGGGGATATTTTCATTGTATGTAAAGGTTACTTCCGGAAGTACTTCTTCAATATTCCCGGCATCATCGGTAGCTCTTGATACTACCGTATATTCTTTCCCGTCAACCAGTTCAGGCATATCATAATGCCATCTTCTGAACGAATAGTCTGTCATCCAGCTTCCCCAGGAGGTTTCAAGCCATTCTTTATCACCCCATCCGGGGGCGTTGTAATACACCTCATCCGTTTCATTATAGATGTATATTTCCACAACTCCGTGACCGTCAATATCCTGCGGAGAATCAAAGGCATATCCCTCAACCATATCAATAAAACCGTACTGACCGTCATCGGGAGTGGTAATGAAAGATTCCGGTCTTTCGGTGTCGTAGTAGAAAATATTTGACAAGCCGTAACTTACATTTCCGGCTACGTCCTGTGCCCGGGGAGTTATGGAATATATGTGTCCGTGTTCAAGGGGAGGAACCTGATATTCCCATATGCCAAGAGGCGGACTCACTTCCGCCCAGGTATCTTCTGAAGGGTCATTTACCCAGGATGTCCCGGTCCAGAAAGTTGTACCGCGGGAAAGGTTCTGTATCTTAATCCATACTGAACCCACTCCCGTCCCGTGTTCGTCATCGGCCGTTTCACCCTGAAAATGTGTCAGTTCATCGTTATACCAACCCTCATCTTCCGGAACGGAAACAATGTTAACTTCGGGCTCTGTAGCATCAAAGGTAAAGTTGCGGGACGGACCTATCTCTTCAATATTCCCCACTATATCGCTGCCCCGGATTCTAATATTATGCTCTCCCGAAAGCCAGGGAATACCTGTGTAAGACCAGGTCCCGTCATAAATTTCAAAACCGGCAAAATCATTACTTGAAACCCACTGCTCACTATGCTCTGTCCAAGAACCTCCAGTCCACCATCTGCCGGCATCTATATTTTCAATGGATATTTCTATCCAGTCCATCTGGTGCTCATCTGACCAGGTTCCCTCAACAGTCATATCTAAATCGCTTATAATTGAATCCTGTTCAGGATAGGTAACAGAAGTAACCGGAGGTGTTTCGTCCCAGGTGAAGTGAATTAATTCAGGTTTTAAACTCCCGTCGTCACTGTCTTCAAGGTTCATTGCCCGGTCTTTTGCTCTTACCTTAACTTCGTAATCCCCGTCATCAAATGTCTCTTCCGGCACATTATAAGCCCACTGATGCTGGTCAAAAGAAGAAACATCTATCCATCTGATTGAATCCACCCAATCCTCTCCGTCAAAGTAAAAATCGTCTGAGTCTTTTATATAAACTTGGACTTCAGTAATTTCCCCTATTGCCGGCTCGTCGCTTACGGAACCGGATATTACGGTAAGCTGGTTATAAATTCCTTCATCTTCCGGAACAAGAACCTCTGATTCCGGCACCTGGAAATCCATACGGAAAGTCCTGCCGGTCCCGGGGGTTGAAACGTTTCCGGCAATATCTGTAGCGCGCACCCTTACATTATAACTGTGGCCGTCACTCCAGTTTGCCGTTGATATACTGTACGACCAGCTTGCCGGGTTGGCTGCGCTAATATCAAAATACTGGTCCTGCCCGACCCACCCGGAGCCATTCCAGTATTCTTCCGCGTCACTGTCATAAATCCGAAGCTCAACCCTGGCCGTATCGGCATCAGATGTTCCGTATATCTGATTTAAACGGTTATCTATCTCCCCCGAACCGTCATTATAGTGAGCAAGGTGAAGGGGCCTTGTGATTGACGGATCAGGAGCCTGGGTGTCATAAATAAAACTTACCCCAGAGCCAATCTGCTCCCGACCGGCATTCTGACCCAGGGCGTAAGTCCTTACAAAATAACTTGTCCCGTGCTGCAAATCCCCAAGAGGCATGCCGTATTCCCAAGTCTCTTCACCCGGGGTATAAGCTGCCTCTATCCATTCCTCCTGGGACTCAGAAAAACCTGTTCCCGCACGGTACCATCTTTCATCAGAAAGCCGTTTCAGTGAGATATACACTGTCTGGGCGTCAGAAGTTACGGTGCCGGTTGAGTGGGTGAGAGTATCGTTATGCCTGCTCTTGAAGGGCGCCCCTATGCCGGTCTGGGGGTTTTCCCCTATTGAAAAATAGTTTTCAAGAGTATAATTCCCCCCGTCCGGGTTAAGAACAGTCACGTCCCTGAACCCCAAATCCGCCCCGTAAGAGACACTTACCGTAAGCTGAAGCTCATCCGGCCCTATAAAAGTGGTGCTGGATACCGTTACCCCTGAACCGCTTAAGGTCACGGTAGAACCCTCCTGGAATGCACCGCCGGATACCGTTAAAACCTGCTCATGGGCTCCCCGGCCGAGTTCGGAAGGTAAAACTGAAGTTATATAAGGTTTATCGGTTACGGCAAAGAGGCCTGGAACGGTTACCCTTCCGCCGTCCCGGTTAATAACGGTAATATCGTACCCCCGGGCACCCGCCGTGGAGAGCACATTGACCTCTGCCCTTAGCTGCGTATCAGAATCGCGGATAACATAATTTACCTCTATGGTAGTAGTCCCGAAAGATATGCTGCGGGAGAGGTGGCCGGAAGCCCCGAAATTATCTCCGGTTACAGTAAGCATCTTTCCGTAAACATCCTGCCCCAGCTGTGAAGGTTCAATTGAAGTTACCTGCGGGCCGGCGTTTACGGTAAGGGCATTCTCCCTTACCGTTATACCCCCGTCCGGATTTACAATCTCTATATCACCGCTCTGAACCAGAGAGGTGGGAGAAACATTAACCCTTACGGTAATAGAAGAGGCGCTGTGGTGGAAAAGATCGGTTACATCAATCCCGTAATCTTCCATAGTATCCTCATGGGTAAAAGAGATATGCTCCGGGCCCAGTCCGGGACTGAAATAATTCCCCCTTACAACTATATCCTGGGCAAGTGCACCCTGGCCCAGGTTATCCGGAGAGAGGTCCTGTGTAATTACCGGCGCGGCGGTTACGGTAAACGTTGAGCCTACCGTATGACGCCCAAGATCCGGATTCTCAACGGTTATGGAACGGGCCCCTATGGAAGCCCAGGAAGAAACGCTTACAGTAAAAGACCTCTGCGTGCTATCTCCGGCCGGACCTATAACAGGATCAGGATTTATGCCTGAGCCTCCGAAATAAACCCGCATATTATCCTGAAAATCTTCCCCGGTTATAGTTATGCTGCGATCCCCGGCCCCCTGCCCCACCCTGTCCGGAGATGCATAACTAAATAAAGGCCTCGGGTTAA